>NZ_JBALQK010000308.1:796-1044 GCF_036965845.1 Bacillus sp. JJ1127
GTAGAAGATGGATTTCTTATTTGGGTTGATAATCGTGCAAATATTAATGTCACAAGTCTAGATGTTATTAGTGTTCGAAGAGTTCTTTGCTAATGTTATAGCATAGAAAAATAAAAAGAGGACAGTATGTTGACTGTCCTTTTTTGCTGTTCATATTTATAGGGTGGGGTTATGTTTCGGATGATTTTCATCCTACGAATAGTGTATGCAAATAATGAAAAAAAGCTTGTACGATTATTAAAATAATT
>NZ_JBALQK010000308.1:1094-1329 GCF_036965845.1 Bacillus sp. JJ1127
GTTTAATTGATTGGACATTTGACAGAGGAGAATAGCCTAATCAATTAATTTATTAATTTCATAAACTATCGTGTAAATACATTTTTAGAAAAAGGGGTTATGTGAAATGTTTAATGGGCGTAGATGTGAGTGTGATGAGTGTATGAGACACAGAAGAAGAAGAGAAGTTAAAGAAGTGAAGGAAGTTAGAGAAGTACCCACAATGAGACCGACAGTATTAGATGGTTTAAGAGAA
>NZ_JBALQK010000309.1:0-7490 GCF_036965845.1 Bacillus sp. JJ1127
GAAAAAGAGGATTGATATCGTGATCATGAAAAGTTTTTATTTCACTCATTCAACAGGGAATTGTATTAAAATATTTGAAATTCCTGTCCTACAAGCACAGCATCCGTTAGCATTTCTAATTCAGTCGCGTCTTCAATTATTTATCGCTAAAATTCAAAAACAAAAACAACCGAGATTCTCATACTCTTTTCGCGAATATTTGCAAAGCTGCTTAAAGTGGAATGATTATTCGAATGTGTATAAAACAAATACTCTTGAAAAAAATGCATAATTGAAAGTAACGACAGCGTAAATGCACCCTGTCGTTTTCTTTTTAGGCATAAAACAGAAGATTTTTATTGAAAAATGGTTTCAAATGGTTGAAAGCCTTGGGAATGCTAGTATAATAACAAGGAGAGCGTATTGGAAAGGGAAGAAGTAGAATATGCAAAAAATTAAAATTGTTACAGACTCAACGGTGGATTTATCACAAGACGTGATTGAAAAATATGGTATTCATGTTATCCCATTATCCATTTCTGTGAATGGAAAAACATACTTAGATCGTGTTGACCTACAACCGGATGAATTTATTGAAGAAATGGAAAAGTCAGAAGAATTACCAAAAACATCACAACCGGCGGTCGGATCATTTGTTGAAATGTACGATCGTTTAGGAGAGGACGGTAGCCAAGTTCTATCGATCCACTTAACACACGGTTTAAGTGGATCGGTTGCGACAGCTAATACTGCAGCAACAATGACTGATACAAAAGTTACAGTAGTAGATTCATTGTACATTACGCATGCTTTAGCCTATCAAGTAATTGAAGCAGCAAAAATGGCGCAAGAAGGACATTCTTTAGAGGATATTTTAAAACGTGTTGAAGAAGTGCGAAAAAACACACGTTTATATGTTGTTGTAGATACGTTAGAAAACCTTGTAAAAGGTGGCAGAATCGGAAAAGGAAAAGCGATGATTGGTTCTTTGCTAAACATAAAGCCAATTGCAATTGTTGAAGACGGTGTCCTCAATCCAGTTGCAAAAGTACGTAGCCAAGGCCAAATTGTAAAAACATTGATGAAAATGTTTGAAGAAGACATAGCTGGTAAAACAGTAAAATCAGTAGCTGTGCCGCATGCAAAAGCATTGCCATTAGCGCAAAAAATGAAGGAAGCTGTTGAAAAAATAAGCGGTTTTACCCAAACAGAAATTTTTTATACAACGCCAGTTATTAGTACTCACACGGGTGCAGGTGCAATTGGATTTTCATATTTTGCTGAATAGAAAAAGAGCTACCTGAGAGTAGCTCTTTTTTATTTTGCTATTCACGGTCAGTAATATCCAAGTAAAAAAGATAGGTGGGGTATTACTACCCGTAAAAGTCCAGTTCGTGAGAGTTAATAATCAGTGAGGGGTGAAAAAACATTAGTTGCGATGTCATAACTGGTAGTAATATACAATGATTATCGTGATGATGGCACTTATTGAAATCATAAAGCGCCGTTGTAAATATTCCTTCATATAATATTCCTCTCCGTTTTTACAGATTTATATGAACAAAAAACACTTGATTATTTAGAGTTCTCTTTCATTATATGCATAAAAGAGGAAGGGAATTTATAGCTTTATGTGCTTTTTTACAGATTCTTTTATTTCAGAAGACATTTTTTCTAAAATAAAAGTTTGCCCTAGAAATAACACATGAAGTTGTTCCCAAGGCAACATACGTAAATTCCAGTTATTACGAAGTCTTGTCATGGCTTCTCTTGGTGTCTCATCTGCAAGTGCAAAAGCACCGTAATGCATGGGAATGAAATGTGTAGCATTGAAAAACCTGTTTTGTTTTCGTTCTTTACACCATCTTAAAAATGAACGAATCTTTTTTTGTATTAATATTATCCATGTTTTCATAGCGTTTTACCATGAACATCACCTTATTTGAAATCTTTGCAGCCGTATTGTACCGAAATGTTGTAAAGGAAAACAGTGAAAAAAGTTGATTAACAATTAAAAGATTGTAAAAAATGGTGCGAACATCTTTACAAAATAGAAAGCTAGCATGTGAACTACTCACTATCTATGCTAACGCTTAGAGGAGGGAGACTTCTTACCTAAAGTTAGTTAAAAGAGAAGATAAAATGTTATATAAAGAGGTAACAAAGAAATAATAATTAGTAAACAATGGAGCATTTGTCTATTAATTCGCTTGAAAATAGGAAGTGATTTACTTAATTTCGCACGATTTCGTGAACAAATAGGATAAACAATTTTCTCATAGTGTTTACTTTTGTTATGATAGACATATCTTACATAAATTAAGGGAAGAGAAGAGAGGTTTGAAAATGAAGCGTTATCAAAAGCTGATTGGTCTTTTAGTTGTTTTTTGCTTCTTTATACTTGCAGGATGCGACTCAGGATCAAAACTCCGTAAACCATTAAATTGGGATTTAGAAACTTTCCAATACATAAATCAAGATGGTAAACAGTTTGGAACGAAAGATTTAAAAGGGAAAGTATGGGTAGCTGATTTTATGTTTACTCATTGTAAAACGGTTTGTCCACCGATGACTGCAAATATGGCCAAGTTACAAAAAATGGCGAAAGAACAGAACTTAGATGTTCAATTTGTTTCGTTTAGTGTAGATCCTGAAGTTGATAAGCCAGAAGATTTGAAAGCATTTATACAAAAATTCACAGAAGATACGAAGAACTGGAATTTGCTTACAGGATACTCATTAGAAGATGTGAAGAAGTTTGCAAAGGATAACTTCCAAACACTTGTAGATAAACCAGATAATGATGATCAAGTTATGCATGGTACATCATTTTATTTAGTTGATCAAAATGGAAAAGTGATGAAGAAGTATAGTGGAATTAGCAATACGCCATATGAAGATATCTTACGTGATATGAAACGATTATTGGAATAAAAGAAGGATGCTTCGGCATCCTTCTTTTTATAACTGTATTTTGGGATTTAGATATATAGTAAATGTTAATCTATGGATAAAATATCATGTTGCTGTGGAAGTTTTGGTGCGCGAATTTCTAATACGCCGTTTTGATAAGAGGCTTTTGCTGTCTTTTTATTAATTAAATATGGTAATTTAATAATGCGAGAGGCTTCTGACATTGAGCGTTCACGGCGATAATAGTTATGAGATGTATGCTCTTTCGTTTCCTCAAGCACGTCTTCTGTTACAGAAATTTTTAAGTATTCACTCTGTATTTCGATTTGTATTTGTTCTTTTTGAATCCCTGGGAGTTCAGCTTTGACAACGAGGTCTTTGCCGGCTTCATATAAATCTACAGGAAATGTTAATAAACGATTTCCTTTTTGAAAAAAATGATTCAAATCAGCAATTACATTACGAAGAGGTGTTTGCTCGAAAAAATCGTCAATCTGCTTTAAATAACTGCGAACAGGTGGACGAGAAGAGGAATCTTTTTGTTCTTCACTCATGGTATTCCCTCCTAGAAATCAATTTGCAATATCATATGACAAAAGCGAGTGAATGTGAGTGCCTATTTTTCATCTTTGCAGAAAAAAATGTTAAAAATGTGAAACGGAGTGATTTTTTATAGTTTTTTTGTCGCCATATTGAGTCGATTATGCTAGTATAAATAGGGTTGATATAGTAGTATAGAAACAGAATGAAAACTGAAAGAGGGTAAGAAGTATGTGTGGTTTTGTAGGATGTTTATGTGAAAACCCTAGAGAGTTTTCAGAAACAGAAAAACATCAATTTGAAAATATGAACACGATTATTTTCCACCGTGGTCCAGATGACGAAGGATATTTTCGTGATGAACATGTACAATTTGGCTTCCGCCGTTTAAGTATCATTGACTTAGAGGCAGGACATCAGCCGCTAACTTATGAAAATGATCGATATGTAATTATTTTTAATGGTGAAATTTACAACTATGTAGAATTACGTGAAATGCTACTTGAAAAAGGTGCAACATTTGCTACGCAATCTGATACAGAAGTTATCATTGCATTGTATGCACATATGAAAGAGAAATGTGTAGACTACCTTCGCGGTATGTTCGCATTCATGATTTGGGATCGTGAAGAGAAAAAACTTTTTGGAGCACGTGACCATTTCGGTATTAAGCCACTATATATCGCACAGCAAGGTGATACAACATTCTTTGCATCTGAGAAGAAAAGTATCATGCAGGTTATGCAAGATAAAGATGTAAACCCAACTTCGCTGCAACATTATTTTACGTACCAATATGGACCAGAACCAGAAACGTTAACAACTGATATTAACAAAATTGAACCTGGTCATTATTTTGTGAAAGAAATCGGTAAAGAGATGGAAATTCATCGCTACTGGAAACCGTATTTCAATGCTTCAAGTGCAACGAAAGAAGAGCACATTCAAGCAATTCGCGATGTATTATACGACTCTGTAAAAGTGCATATGCGTAGTGATGTACCAGTAGGTTCATTCTTATCTGGTGGTATCGATTCATCTATCATTGCGTCTATCGCAAGAGAAATGAATCCAAACCTTTTAACATTCTCTGTTGGTTTTGAGCGCCGCGGCTTCAGTGAAGTTGATGTAGCAAAAGAAACGGCAGAAAAATTAGGTGTTACTAACCATAGTGTCTTCATTACAGCAAAAGAATTTATGAATGAATTCCCAAAAATTATTTGGCATATGGATGATCCTTTAGCTGATCCAGCTGCTGTGCCGTTGTACTTCGTAGCAAAAGAAGCACGCAAGCATGTAACAGTAGTTCTTTCTGGTGAAGGTGCGGACGAGCTGTTTGGTGGATATAACATTTATCGTGAGCCAAATTCTTTAAAAATGTTCTCTTACATTCCTACTCCAGGAAAGAGCGTATTAAAAGCATTAAGTGGTGCGCTTAAAGAAGGATTTAAAGGGAAAAGCTTCTTAGAGCGTGGATGTACACCAATTGAAGAACGTTACTATGGAAATGCGAAAATCTTCCGTGAAGAAGAAAAAGCTGAATTAATGAAGTATTATAATGAAAGTATTAACTATATGGATATCACGAAGCCATTGTATAATGAAATCAAAGATTATGACGATGTAAGCAAAATGCAATACATCGACATGTTCACATGGCTACGTGGCGACATTTTATTAAAAGCTGATAAAATGACGATGGCAAATTCATTGGAACTTCGTGTACCATTCTTGGATAAAGAAGTATTTGACGTTGCGTCTAAAATTCCAACAGAATTAAAAATCGCAAATGGAACAACAAAAGCAATTTTACGTGAAGCAGTGCGCGGAATTGTTCCAGATCACGTGTTAGACCGTAAAAAACTTGGCTTCCCAGTACCGATTCGTCATTGGTTAAAAGATGAAATGCACGACTGGGCTGTTAATATTATTAAAGAAAGCAAAACTGAGCATTTAATCGACAAACAGTATGTACTAAACTTACTGGAAGCACATTGTGCAGATAAAGGCGATTATAGCCGTAAAATTTGGACAGTACTAGCATTTATGGTATGGCACCAAATTTATGTTGAGCATAAATATGATACGAATCATTTTCATGAAGAAACAAAACGTGCGTATAGCTTAGTTTAATTAGGAAAACCTTAAGATCGCATTCGATCTTAAGGTTTTTTTCATAAATATGTATGGTACTTGATACAATAATAATAAAAGGATGGACAAAGCGTGATTACATTTGAAAAAGTGAATTTTGAAACAGAAAAAGTTGTTGAGGAAATGTTTGCGTCACATAGCTTAGTGAAAAAAGATGTTCAATATTGTATAAAAGCTGATGATACATATATTGGTGTAATTGATTATTTGACACGAGGTGAGAGTGCTATATTATCTAATTTAATGATTCATTTTGATTATCAAGGCTATGGATATGGAACGAATGCCTATTTTACATTTGAAGAGATGATGAAACAGAGAAATATGAAGGATATCAAGGTGTTACAGGGAGAGTTAACCGAGCAAGCCAAGTCTTTTATAGGGAACCTAGGTTTTGTATTGAACAGTGAAATATATACGAAACGTTTCTAGTAACTAGGCAGGGAAATGAATAGAAGGCAGGTGGATGTATGACGATGACAACGGGTCTTTTTCTAGTTGGAGGCTGTTTTGTAGTAGCAGAACTATGTCAAATTTTTATTCGGAAAATGATGCGTAAAAAGCGCAAACCGTATGAATGGCAATACATTCCAGTGTTTTTTATTTTGTTTTGTACTTTATTTTTCTTGCAACATACAGCTCACTTTCCACCAATTTTAAATATTTTTTTGAAGTTTGGCTTATTATATAGCGGCATTGGGATTGCGATTTTATTTAGCTTATTTTGTATACGTCATATTCATTATCAATCTTACATATTTATTTTAAATTGGTTAAATCGAGCTGATAGAAACCGCCTTATATAAGGCGGTTTTTTATCTGTTTTTGTAACCAATTCTTTATGATTTACATAGAATAGGACGAGCATAAATATATGCTTTATTAAATAGAGGAAGGAAATGATATATGAAGCTCGTTATAGATGCAGGACATGGTGGATATGATTCTGGAGGTGTTGGAAACAGTCTAGTTGAAAAAGATTTAACACTGCAAATTGCGAAGCGTGTTCGAGATATTTTACTTGCAAACTATACCATTACTATTAAAATGACACGTGATAGCGATATATTCATCTCATTATCCGAACGTGCAAATATTGCTAATTCTTTTGGGGCAGACTTTTTTATCTCATTTCACATTAATAGTGGTGGTGGAACAGGGTTTGAAAGTTATATTTATAACGGATTATCAGATAGCAGCTCTGCAGCAAGTAAGCAACAAAAGATGCATACAGCAGTAAAGTCTGTACTAACAAAATATGGTCTTCGTGATCGAGGGGCAAAAAAAGCGAATTATGCAGTGTTAAGAGAAACTGCAATGGATGCATTATTAACAGAAACTGCTTTCATCGATACAACATTTGATGCGAACTTATTAAAAAACCAGCAGTTTATAGAAGATTTATGCCAAGCATATGTAAGCGGAATTACTACAATTTTGGGATTAGCATCAAATCCTCTCCCTCCGATTCAGCCTAATCCACAACCACAAACGAAAGGGGTTGCTTATATTCGCGGAAAGGACGTGAATTTAAGAAGTGGTCCATCAACATCATCTTCAGTTATTCGTAAGTTGAACGCTCCAGAATCGTATGTAGTTTATCAGGAAAGTAATGGATGGCTAGATTTAGGAGCGGGACAATGGATATACAATGATCCCTCATACATTGATTATGTTAAGTATGGAAATAGCGATGGTGGTCCAATTGGAGTGGCATATATTCAAGGAACGAATGTGAATTTAAGAAGTGGTCCATCAACATCATCTTCAGTCATACGTAAGCTAAACCCTCCTGAAGCTTATTTAGTATATATAAACCAAAATGGATGGCTAAATCTTGGAGGAAGTCAGTGGATTTATTATGATCCATCTTATATTAAATATGATAAATATTAAAATATAAA
>NZ_JBALQK010000310.1:0-2925 GCF_036965845.1 Bacillus sp. JJ1127
CTAGTCATTCAATATTCCCTCTTCTCTATTTATTTCTTCAATACCTTCCGTACTTTATTATACATTTAAAATATTTTAATTTTCAGCTTTTTCATTAAAATATATCTCGTACCCTTCAAAAAAATATTTTCAAGAAAAAATGAAAGTAAACTTTTTATTATTAGTTTACTTTCAATCTCTCATAACCATTGACCTCAACCAAAATCCTTTAATATCCTCAAAACACACACAAAAAGTATACATTCAAGCACTATAAATAAAGAAATCAAAGAATCTGTAAACAAAAAATATCTCATAAATCTAAAAGAGAATATCGCCTTTTATTTTGATACTCAAGAAAGTATGAACATCCTCTATATGTTCCCGTATACGAAACTATCCTCTCGCGCACAAAAAAGCCAACCCCTATACTTTTGATACAGAGATTGACTAAAGTTCCTTTATAAATAAAAACTATTTTGAGATGTTGAACGCCCCGCCATAGTAATACTGATCTCCAAGTTTCATTATAGCTACATATTTACCTGGTTTGTATACAGGAGTTATCTTTGTTATAAATCTACCATTATAATGATGTTCTGTGTGAGAATCATAAATTGTTTTATATCTTTGCAATGCACCGTTTTCATTTATACGATATATCTTAACAATACCAGTATCTTTTCCCCCAGTTTGAACGTTTACGTCAAATGAATCACCATGCTTCAAATTACCTACTGCCAGTTCCTGTAGATAGTCTGCATTATGATGTATTTCAAAAAAAGTTTCCCATCTCCAACCATCTACTACAGGTGGTGCATATTGAATAGGTTTTACCGTTTTTGTTGCTGCAGATACTTGTTTTGGTGTTTCCAAAAGACCTACTGATGTGATTCCTCCTAATGCAATAGTTCCGATAAGCGCTACTTTCCCTAATGTTTTCATGCTTTGTTACCTCCTGAAAATGAAATAGTTTCGTAATTTCAAGACATAATAAAGTGAAACTTTAATCAGTAGGATTTTCTTTATCTCCACTGATTATTGGCCCTACCCCATCGGCTTTTACAGGCAGTTAATCCCCACTCGTTAAATTTTCAGGTGGGATCTTACTGCCCGTTCATGCAAGATAAAATGTAAATGGAATCCAAATACTAGTTTTGTAACTATATATATTAGTGTAACATTTATCAATAGAATAAACAAATTAGAAAAATCTGAATTTTACCCAAATCATTTTATTACGAATCAGTCCCACTATACTTTCAACTACCTTTTCTCCTCTTGTTTCTCCATTTCAGCTAGCACTTTTAATTGCCACTCACCTTTCTTCACTGCTGTAGTGAAGTATTTCTGTAACAACAATAATGTACGAGTATCAATATAAAATCTTTCGGAAATATTTTCCCACGTATCACTATTTTGAAATACACCCCAAGTAAATGGACGTTGTTTATTTTTCTTCAATTCTTTAAATACCCATTTTCTCATCTTCTTTTTCGCTTTTTCTGTTAATTGACCGTTCTTTACAAGTATAAGTTCTCCGTGTCTCTTATAGCGTTTATACATATCCTTTTCCTTACATACTTTGAGAAATATATTTGCGGTATTTTCAGCATCTGCAAAAGCACGATGCTGCGTTCCTTTCCACTCCAAGTTAAATTGTTCCACTGCAAACTTTAAACTCGGTGTATGTATAAACAATTCTTCATATGCTTGAAATACAAATTTTTGCAAATCAAATCTTCTTTTTTTCTCAAAGCACGGACATTCTATACCATAAAATTCACAATCTTGCGAAAGAAATCGATAATCTTCTTTTCCCCATGAAATAAACATGTAGTCCTCTCCAATAAAATGAATAAAACGCTCCATAACTTGTGGAAAACTTTCCATTCCGATTAAATCCCGCTTTGTAATTCCTGTTAATTTTGTTGTATGACGCGTTAGGGGTGCGCTTGGTTTCACAAGGGCAGAAAATTGTCCCTTCATACGCATTGTGCCCGCTTCCATTTTAATAGCCCCAATATCAACTACTTCTGATGGATCATGCGATTTATATGGCCGAAAGTTTCTTTCCACATCCAATACAATATAATACTTAGGTTCGTTCAAGTCGCATACCTCTTCCTTAACTGATGATATTTGTAATTATATAGTTCCCACTAGGCAAACTCACAAAACAAAATATAGAAAATGTTTTTTCTATATTTTGTTTTGTGAGTTAATAAGAATGAATATTCAGATATCAATACACATCAACATGCAACGAGCTAAATAAATCATATCTAATAAAAAATGCAAAAAAAAAGAGAAGGGCAACCCTTCTCTTTTTAGTTCAATTACTTCTTAACTACGTTAGTAGCTTGTGGTCCGCGGTTACCTTGTTCTACTTCGAAAGTAACTTCTTGACCTTCTTCTAAAGTTTTGAATCCTTCGCCTTGGATAGCTGAGAAATGAACGAATACGTCTTCTCCGCCTTCAACTTCGATGAATCCGAAACCTTTTTCTGAGTTAAACCATTTTACTTTACCGTTTTGCATGAAAAAATCCTCCTACAATGTACCTATATGTACATATTCATTTTCAACCACTTTACAACAATAATGAAGACAGTAAAAAACTGTAACCACAAAGGAGATTTAACATTGCTATCCTCCTCTGAAGTTACAGCTCATTTAAATCTCTATATTATTAAAAGTAAAATGGTTTATAATCACTATATCACATCACTATAATAAAAGCAAAGCTAATTTTATTTTCCACAATATTTTTTCCACTGCATCATTTTTAATTCTCCTGATTAACAATTCGCTAGTCATGTCCTCTAATAGAAACACACGACAAACTGTGCTAATTCCAGCTTATTTCCTTTGTTGGAAAACGTTGAATCGTCCAGTTTTCACCACAATCCATACTACGATTGAACTACTCCCACCTTCACTTCGT
>NZ_JBALQK010000311.1:0-2929 GCF_036965845.1 Bacillus sp. JJ1127
ACAAAGGGTACAGATTACTTAGCTCCCCTTCTCTTTTAATAATAAATTTACTTTGTTGTACGCAATAAAGCTCCAATAGCCCCGCTAAAACCGTGATCTTGCAAGAAGATAGGTTTTTTATTTTGGTGCACGGTATAACTCCCTATAATTTCTTGCAGATGTGAATTGTTTGATAGGGTAGATCCAATATAAACGATATGATCAATACCTTTTGCTTCTGCAAATTGAAGGCTTAACGCAGTGACTACTTCGCCAACAAGACCTTGAAGAGTGGCGAGTAAATCGGATTTGTTATAATTAGATTCACTGATAGCTGCTTTTCCAAAATTACTGGCTGTTAAGTTACTATCAATAGGGGATAGAATACCGTTATAAATATCTCCAACTGTTATATCGAGATTCTGCCTAGAACCTAGTTTCGTGTGTTGCATTACTTCTTCAAAACAGTCTATATTCGTTAATAATTTCGATAATCCCATTATTGTGCCTCCGCCAATACCGGTGCCACCAGCACGAATGTAATTTTGGTTATGGACATAATGAATGGAAGTCCCTGTACCGATATTTGTTAAAACAAAGTCATTTATGGCATGCTTTTCTTTTTCAATGAGATAATGAATGCCTGTAAGTGTAGCCTCGAATTCGGCAAGGGATTCTGTTTTATATTTTTCATAAAGTAATGTGTGTAACCGCTCGGCTTTACCGCCAGTTATACACAATCTGTTTATAAAATTATTTTGACTTAACCACTCTTTGATTTTATTTTGTTCATAGGAGTAAAATTTTTCGAAATGTAATTCATTACTTTCGTTAAAGTAAGCAATTTTTGTTAATGTTCCTCCCGCATCAATACCGACAGCACTCTCCATCTTTGTACTCCTTATCATTGTATAGTTATCACAATGAACCGCTATCGTTTAATCTTCATTTCGTAATATAAACTAATAGCTTTTCAACTGTAACAATTGCTTTACCGTTTACAGAAGCAATTCCTTTGCCGAGAATAAATCCTCGTTTATTCCGTAGAACTTCATAATGTAAATCCAGCTTATCATCAGGTGCAGCAGTTCCATTAAATTCTACACCGTCTAATGAAGAGAGAAATCCTAATCCATTAGACTCGTTTGTCCCGACGAATGCTCCAAGCTGTGCAAGTGCTTCTACAATTAGCATGTGAGGCATATTGCTTTGGTTCTCAGTTATAAACCACTCATTACTTGTTATTAATTTATATCCTTTCACAGATTTTCCATCTTCAATTTCTGTAATGTTATCAATCATTAAAAAAGGATAGCGATGTGGCAGTGTATCGTTAATATTCATATAGACCTCCAGTTTTAATATCTAAATGAAAAAAATAATAACCCCCTGCTACAAGTAAGCAGGGGATTGATAATTAATTTTTGACTAAATCATTAGCGTTTTCAAGAGAGAAAATGCCGCTATGTTTAATGTTTTCAACAGCTTGTTGCAACATCTTCTTATCTTGGACAAGTGCGATACGGACAAATCCTTCGCCATGTGGTCCGAATGCATGACCAGGAGTTACAACAACATTTGCACGATCCATTAGTGCATAGGCAAATTCTAATGAAGTCCATCCTTTTGGTATTTCAGCCCAGATGAACATACTACCAGCAGGTTTTTCAACATGCCAACCGAAAGAGGCAAAGCCGTCAACTAAAGTATCCCTGCGTTCTTGATAGATGCTGCGGTTTTTCTCGCAATATTCAGCACCTTGGCGCAAGGCAACTGATGCTGCTTTTTGAATTGGCAAGAACACACCGTAATCTGTGTTCGATTTAAATTGTGCAAGTGCACTTACAATTTCTTCGTTTCCAATCAGATAACCAATGCGGCTGCCAGCTAAGCTATAACTCTTGGATAGGGAGTTAATCTCTACGCCAACTTCTTTCGCACCAGGTACAGATAAAAAGCTAATTGGTTTCTTGCCATCATAATAAAATTCAGCATATGCGAAATCATGTACAACAATGATATGATGTTGTTTTGCAAAAGCGATAACTTCTTTAAAGAAATCTTCATGTGCCATTGCTGGAACTGGATTTCCAGGGAAGTTTAATATCATCATTTTTGCTTGTTTCGCAACCTCTTCAGGAATGTCTTGTAACTTAGGTAGAAAGTCATTTTCTTTCTTTAAAGGCATGAGGTAAGATTTTGCACCAGCCATTTGAATACCTGTTTCGTAGGCTGTATATCCAGGGTCCGGAACTAAAATAAGATCTCCTGGATTTGCAAAAACCATAGGTAAGTGAACAAGTCCGTCTTGTGAACCCATTAATAGTAATATTTCACGGTTTGGATCTAGTATCACATTGTGACTATTATAATAATATTCAGTTACTGCTTCGTGAAAATCTTGAATACCTGTTAGTGTATAACCGTAATTTTCTTTTCCGCTTGCTGTATGTACCATAGTTTCTCTTACAAAATCAGCAGGAGGCATATCTGGATTACCGATACTTAAATCAATCATTTGGTGACCTGCTGCAATTTTTTCTTTTTTATAGGTTGCTAATTCACTAAATATAGAAGATTGAAATGCTTTCATTCTAGTTGCTAACGTGTAAGTCATTAAAACCCCTCCTAAAAGCTGCGTTTTCATCTTTATAGTTTTTATTCTTTTATTATTCTGAAAACACATAAATATATTTTATCACTTTTTTAGGAAAATTGAAATGATTGACATATATTAAACGTTTTAGAGTCAGAGTCTATATTACGTGTTTAATAATGAAAATTTAATCTTTTGAATTTAGGTAAAACCTTGTGTTTATAAGGCTGAAAAATAACGTTTATAGATTAGAAAATAAATTGAAATAAATTTACAATGTGCATGGGAGGTGTTGGCTTATGATACAACAGTTTTTCAAAAAAATATTTGAGCAGTTTTTACAAGAGCAGGAAG
>NZ_JBALQK010000312.1:0-2026 GCF_036965845.1 Bacillus sp. JJ1127
ATTTTGATCAATCTTTTTTCAAAATGACGTTTTTTTATTTGCTGATAAATGAGAATTTGATAATCTTGGAGTAAAAGGAGCATCTATTAACAACAGTATATTAATTTATATTAATATACTGTTACAAATGTTTTGTTATTCTGTGAAATCTCCTAATATTATGGAAGAATTTGATATAATAGAAGTCAAAAAAACGCAATGGAGGCTATTATGAAAAAAATAATTGGCGCAGCAACAGTTCTTGGATTGGGAGCTTTTACAACATCTGTTACCGCGGAAACTATCGTAACAGCGGATGTACTCAACGTACGTGAAAAGCCAACAACGGAATCAAAAGTTGTAGATAAAGTAAAAGATGGACAAAAGTTAAATGTCATACATACTGAAGAAAGCTGGTCCAAAATTGAGTTAAATGGCAAAGAAGTATTTGTAAGTTCGGAGTTTACAAAAGATCTTTATCATGTAACAGCAAACTTGTTAAATGTACGTTCTGAAGCAAATACAGAATCAGAAGTTCTTGGCAGACTAAAAAAGGACGATGTAATTGAATCAACGCATCAAGTGAAAGATGGATGGCTACAATTTGAGTATAAAGGAAAAACAGCTTATGTAAATGTTTCTTTCTTATCAAGTACAGCACCAATTGAAAAGAAAGTTGAATCGAAAACGCAAGAAGTAGCAAAAACGAAAAAAGCAATGCAAGTGAAGGAAACAGCAAAAGTACAGGAAACAGCAAAAGTACAGGAAGCAGCAAAAGCGAAAGAGGAAGCAAAAGCACAGGAAGCAGCAAAAGTGAAAGAGGAAGCAAAAGCACAGGAAGCAGCAAAAGCGAAAGAGGAAGCGAAAGCACAAGAAACAGCAAAAGTGCAGGAAGCAGTGAAAGCACAAGAAGCAGCAAAAGTGCAGGAAGCAGTGAAAGCACAAGAAGCAGTAAAAGCGCAGGAAGCAACGAAAGCACAAGAAGCAGCAAAAGCGAAAGCACAAGAAGCATCTAAAAATAACACACAGTCGGGTAAACGTGAATTAACAGTTGTAGCGACAGCGTATACTGCTGATCCAAGTGAAAATGGTACATATGGTGGACGCGTATTAAGTGCGATGGGGCATGATTTAACGAAAAATCCGAATATGAGAATGATCGCAGTTGATCCGAAAGTAATTCCATTAGGATCAAAAGTATGGGTAGAAAATTATGGTGAAGCAATCGCTGGTGATACCGGTAGTGCAATAAAAGGTAATCGTATTGATGTTTTAGTAGGTTCAAAAAGTAAGGCTATGAATTGGGGAAGACAAACTGTTAAAGTAAAAGTTCTATGATAATCGTGGTTACCCAAATAGAAGTCAGATCTCTTTATTGAGACTGACTTCTATTTTTGAGTTAGTGCAACTCATTAAAAAAACTTGTTAATATGACTTAGGTATTTCAAGGGAAGTATTGCTAAACCAACACCAGAATTTTATAGAAAGTACACCGAATCAAGAAGGGATTGGACCTGAAACACATTGGGATACGCGTGTCCTTCAATACTTTTTAGAGGAGCGTTACCATGTTTCTATGTCTAGAGGTGGAATTTGCGACATGCTACACCGTTGGGGCTTTACTTACACAAGACCCATTTATCGTTTGAAAAAAGCAGATCCTCTGAAACAACAAAAGTTCTTACGAGAACTGAACTGGATAAAAAAACTTATCGGAAGATATGATACTGTTCTATGAAGATGAAACACATATACGTGACTATCAAGCCCTACATACTTCCTGGTTTCTTCGTGGTGAATAAAAATAAATTCCTACATATGGACGCCATGCAAGTGTTACGTTATTTGGTGCAGTAAATATGTCAAATGGTTATTTACATTCAAATATTTCAAAACCTTCACACCAGAGCCATATTCAAAGATATAACTCACGATTCTTCTCAATCTCCAATTTTATTAACTATAAGTGCCTGAAGAAAAATACATTTATTTGAAAAAACGTATTTTCCTGTCGTTTTTTGTCATTTTATAATATATACTATATAAC
>NZ_JBALQK010000313.1:0-1417 GCF_036965845.1 Bacillus sp. JJ1127
GATTTTTGGTATTTTAATAGACTTAATGAAATGAATTAACTATTGTTGCTTATTCAAGAAAAGCACCCGTTAATTTAATAAGTAAATACGGATTAACGAATACTAGCTTTGCGGAAGCCATCAAATATACCGATTGCTGCAGATAAAATAAAGATGAAAATTCCACCGCCAACTATCCATCTTTCAAATTGATTAGCTGTTATGGTAAATAAATCAGCCATATACGTAATAAAATCTTGGGTCATCACATTTGGATTTATTACTATAACAATGAATACAATGGTTGTGATAAGCAGGAGTGCAGTATTACAAATTGCTATTCCTATTGTCCATTGTCCCTTTATTAATTTATAAAGGGCTAATGCTATTTCGCAACCAATTACAACAAGAACGATTGGCCAATATCCAAGTAAAACTTCCTGATTAAAAGTTGGGGTCACGAATTTAAGTCCGTCTCTGCCGTGTTCATATACACCTACAAGATGATTCGCATAAAAATAAAGAGTTGACCAAATTGCAGTCCACATTAAACTTCCAAATACTTCGCCTTTTAAAATCGCTTTTTTCTTAGGGACATGAGGGGTATTTTTCAAATCATCAGGAGTCCATTTTTTAAAGCTTGCTGTTAATGGCTGCTCATCTCTTTCTTTATCTGTTCTTTCTAAAATAGCAAACACAAGTGTTAGCCAAAAGAATACGTGGATCCCTACTTCAATGATGCTCCCTATTCCTTTGCCTATAAGATTCAAAACAATATTTATAACCGCTTGTTCTCCACTACATCCAATAAAATATACGGCAATCACCGAGATTAATGAAATGACAGCGGCAATCGGTAAAATCATTTTTAGTAGCGTCACATATACATCAAAATAGCGTGGACCAATTAAGTGCATTGGCCGATCTCGATAACCACTAGCCAATATGACTGGACTCCCTAATTTTTCAAGAACCGCCTTTACATCTTCTTCACTGTAATCATCAGGCAGCATATCCTCTATGGTTGACCGTAACTCAAGTGTAATATCTTCACGATTTTTTTCAGGCAGCCTCCGAGTAACTTCCTGAATATAAATCTCAATTAGATTCATCATCTTCCTCCTCCTTCAATAAGTTATAAAGCTCTTTCGAATTATTTATCCATTCCTTTTTTAACTGCAAAAATATCTCTAACCCATATTCACTTAAAACATAGTACTTACGGGGTCTACTCTCAGATGTATCCCAATTACTTGACACCAACTCCTGTTTCTCTAATCGGCGAAGCAATGGATATAAGGTACTTTGATCTATGGCAATACCTGATCCCTCCAATAACTGAACAAGTGAATATCCATACTGGGGGGTTCGTAATTGACTTAAAACCGCTAATGTCAACGTTCCTCTCCTAAGCTCTGTCGTTAATGAATTCAATAAA
>NZ_JBALQK010000314.1:0-2567 GCF_036965845.1 Bacillus sp. JJ1127
CTTCTATGCATGGCCAGGTCCTCTATCCCACCTAAAAAGAGGGGTTTTATGTCGGTTTTTTAATTGATGTATATATAGTAATTAGCGTAGAAGCTTATGAAATTGATAATCATAGAATGGCTGTATCATATTAATGAATAGAACAAAGTTTTTTGCCTAGTAATATTTCTACAATGGTATTTATTTTTTCATTTGAAGTACTATAATAAACTTCCAATCCTTTTCGGTTACTGGTAACTATCTTTTGGGATTTCATTTTTGCTAGATGCTGAGACACAGTAGACTGCGGAAGACCCATAATATCCACTATTTGATTCACATTGCATGTCCCTCTTGTAATAAGCTCTTCCATCATTTGAATTCTAACTGGATGAGATAATATTTTTAAAACTTCTGCGTTTTTTTCATAAATAGTCATTTGAATCTCTTCTCCTTCATGATGTTTTTTATTTATTCTGATACGACGATAATTGAACTTTTAATACCTTATTCTTGCAGAATGTATACTGTCATTTGCGTACGAAAGCTTCTATAAACATACGAGTCATTACACAATCAAATCTCCGAAGCATCTTATAGAAATAAGATCATAACCACGTGAAACGTCGTTTTGCTAGACCTTCTGTTTTTTCACGTATATTAAAACAGTCCATACCCTATATAAACAAAGGGGATATTTATCTTTTCAAGGTATAACGAATTACAAAAATCAGTAAAAATGTATAAACTTTGACTGCAAGATTTGTACGTTACGAAACTTGGCAACAGAACCCTACAATATATGCTCGCCCTTCTCAAAAAGTATAATAAGAAAAACCGGGCAAACACCGCCCGATCCTTTTTATATTCGTATTCTATATCCAGGGCTCTTAAGTCCCAAACACCCTAGGATTCCGAAAATCCTCGTTCATGAATTGGCTGTACAGGTCGGTTATTTGTTGGAAATAATGTACGAAACGCTTCAATTTGTTCTTTTGACATTTCGATTTCTTGCCTCATTACAGTCCATTGAACACTTTCTGTACAAGGAGGTGTTGTCAAAGAACCCATGTAACGAATTGACGATTGTTCTAAAGGAACAAGCTGTTTCATATCAATTGTATGTTGTAAATCATCCTTTGTATTTTTTACTTTTGGAAGACTCTCCCACATCTCTGCAAGAGCTTCATTTTTTTGTCCTTCTTTTATCATAATACCAACTACCGCTAATTGTTTTTGGTCATTTTGATGAACCAGATGTAGTTCCATATCCGCATGTTTTCCATCAAATTGATGTTCACTTGGTGTATGGAAATGGAATTGTTTTAATGTGTAGCGTTCTTCTCCTAGTGTGAGATAATCAGCAGAACCATTTGATTTTCCTTCAATACTATGACCATTGTTTTCGATAGAAAATGCTGTTTGTTGGTAATGCATTTCAATGGGCTTAGAAGTCTTATCTGTTGATTTTGTTTGATCCATTTTGATATCTATCGGCGATTGTTCTTGTCCCTTTAGGCACATTTTGTATTCTGGTTTCAATTCTCCCCAGTGTTCCGGCCCAGTGTCTCCCTCATACGACCACTGTGTATTTCTTTCCATAGACTGGTCTTGTTTTAATTTTTCTTTGTTTGTTTTTTCTTGTTCTTGTTTCGCTGTATTACAACCACTCAATACTGCACACATTGTCAGCGCAAGGGATCCCATATAAAGAGCTTTTATAATTTCCATGCAGATTGTTCCTCCTAAAATGATAGAATATTATTCTACGATTATGTCATACGTACATATAGGATTACCGGTTCTGATGCAAATATAGGGAACCAATTAGGCAAATTGTTTTTTTAGAACAATTATTATATATTCCAAAAATCAAAGGGCTAATTTTCTTATTTCGGTCCAGCTTTCATGAAATCGATTACATCCACACTCTTTTTTAGCCATCCCAAAATTTATTGTACTGCATTGAACTTTGGAGAATATGTTGGTGACAAACACTAACGTCAAGCACTGTTCATTCTCTTTTATAAATAGTTGAAATGGTTCAGTGTGATAAATTCAAACGTTATCTAGAATCGAAAAACTATTTATTAAGATTTTATAAAATAACATAATAAAGATACTCAATCATACACCTTACTTCTTCTTCAGAAGAAAAATTTGAAGTCCTTTCTCCACATCCATCGATTATTTTATCTATTCTTATTAAACAATTTAGACTAAAAAGCTGTGATTAGTTTAGACATGTCTAAAAAACTAGATGAACTTATACAATAAAGATGCACTTCATACAAATGTTGCAAGATTAATTTTATCAAATTCTTAATATCACGTTTTTAAATTCCGGCCTCCTCTTTTCTGCTTAATTTAGAACAATAAAACTAAGAAAGAGCATAGAACAAAAAAGAATATGATAAACCTACAGGTTAAACTCAACATTCCGTGAAAATCCAAAATTAAAAGTTATTTTTAATCACTCTTTCTTTATAATGATTATTGTAACATTATCAATAAAATTAAACAACAAAATTCGACATTTTTTTCTGTGCCTTTTAAACCCTGCATTTGTAAATAAAGTGAAACTTTAA
>NZ_JBALQK010000314.1:2690-2880 GCF_036965845.1 Bacillus sp. JJ1127
TTTGCTTTCACCGAATTTTCAGGTGGGAGTATTACTCCGCAAATAGCGGGATGAAACTGAAGAAACTGTTGGAGAGGGTTCTGATGCAAAAACTCTAAGACTAGTACCATAAATCTCTAAACTTTAGACATACTGATATGAACACTCTAGAAAAGGGCATGATCTGTATGGTCTGGTATTAGATAAGTTC
>NZ_JBALQK010000315.1:0-3440 GCF_036965845.1 Bacillus sp. JJ1127
ATTTAAATATCTATATTTTATTTTATATAAAATACCCCCACCTTAAAATTTAGCGAAAACAAAAAGTTAGATAGGGGATAAATTTCATATTATATTAAACGGCACTCCTAAGGTAGAACTTATTTTCAATAAAAAACAAACTTTTTACTATATTACTATAAAAAATGGTGTCCTTGTACTAGCTATGCAGCCACTTTAAGGACACCGTTTTTTATAAACATTAAAAATAGAATTTGATTTTAATATCCAGAAATATATTAAACACCCTCAGCTCAGTTATTCACTAATCCCTTCTAGTCGCGCTTTCGTATTTACTTCTTCCCCCATTAAACGTTTTTCAAATGTTTTTTTCCAGCTTGCTGAAAGAGCGTCAACTTCTAAAATCCTTCGTATTCCCTCAAAATTTCGTTTTTCTTTGTGCATCATATGGTTTGCATAAGCAATTGAAATACCTTTTGGGTCCGCCTGAATCTTTGCCAAAGAATCTGTCGGTGATACCCATCCTTCTTTTAAAACCCGAAAATAAAACCCGGTATATCCTGTGTTTTGAAAATAAAGTGGTAACTTCGGTATATCATACTTTTTCGCTAATTTAAAACAAGGCTGCCTCGGCTGACTTACTTGTACCACCGCTTCTCCAACTTGAAATATATCCCCTATACAAACATCTTCTTCAAGCATTCCCTGCACTGTTATATTTTCTCCAAAAGCACCGTATACAAGGTTACAATTCAATTCTTTTTCCCAGTATGAATAATGGTTATACGAATAAACACAAACCGCTTTATCTTTTCCACCATGATGAATTAAATCAGCTTGCCCATCTCCTTCAAATTTTAATGATGATAAAAAGACAGGTTTATTTACCTGCGATTTGTTAATACCGGTTCGAATTAAGTTCCCTCCATATGTCACTTCTTTTGGCATACCTAAATTAAGGGAGACTAATTCATACGATTTTGTCATCCCTACTCCCTCCTTTTTCTGCCTTCACATATAAAGGCGGCACATGATATACTCCGGTTGACACAGCTTCTTGATATCTTTTATGAAGTTCTTGAGAATAATCCCCCAGTAGTATATTAGATCTTCGCAAAGTTTCATCACCTCATCTATTTTCTCACAATAGTTACGTTACTCATTTACTAATGTGATTATAAATTCCGGAAAAACATTGTTCAATTCAATTATTTATATAATAATGATAGGTAAACCCTATAATCAGAGGTGGTTCCAATCGAATTACGACAATTAGAATACTTTTTAGCAGTTTCGAAAGAATTACATTTTACAAAAGCAGCAGAGAAATTAAATATTTCACAGCCTTCTCTTAGTCAACAAATCCGCACACTTGAACATGAAATTGGTATGCCGCTTTTTGATCGAATTGGCAAAAAAATATCTTTAACCGCAGCAGGAAAAATTTTATTAGCACATAGTAAAAAAGTCTTTCATGAAGTAGAACAAGCTCGTGCCGCAATTCGAGATTTAAATGGACTCCAACAAGGAAAATTAACCATCGGTGCTTTGTTAACGGTCGTAAACTACTTATTACCACCAGCCATTTTGAAATTTAATGAGTTATATCCCAAAATTGAACTTTCTATATTAGGACTTCGTACTGGAGAAATTCGTGAAAGATTATTACAAAATGAATTAGACATTGGGATTACATTTCTTCCTGTTCAAGATAAAGAAATCATATCTATCCCGCTTTATCAAAGTGAGCTTACTTTAGTAGTTCCAACAGGTCATGAACTAACAAAACAAAGTGCTGTATCAATGGAAATATTACAGAACTATCCTGTTATCCTCCTACCTCAAAATTTCTTTTTAACGCAGCTGATTACTTCACATTGTCAAAGCTTTAAATTTACACCGAAACCAATTTTAGAAATAAGTACAATGGAATCATTAATTCAAATGGTTTCAAAAGAAATGGGAATTACCGTTTTACCCAAACCGTATATAGACTTTCTACAAAGTGAGCATATTCAATCTATTAGAATCGAGAATCCTAGCCCAACAATCGACATTGGAATTATCTATAGAAAGGACAAATATATGTGCGCTGCTACAAGGGAGTTTATTGAGCAATTAAAAACAATTGTAGATACTTTTTAAAACTATTGTTGTAAAAGAGAATTATAACAAAAACCAATTAGCATTTCAGTCTATTGAAGCGCCACTATTTATAAAGAGCCATGCTATTTATCATAAATCCAGATGGATATTTCCCGTATTACAATTTTTTCTTACGCTATTTAAGTGGTAAATCAAATAACCTTGTCTTAACAGAGTTCTTCTCTAGTATTAAGACAAGGTTCTCCCCAAATTATGTATAGTATTTTATATTATTTCTTAACTTGTTCACCACTTGCTATTAATGTACTTCCGGAAAATGTCTCTTTTTGCATAAATAGTTTATCAACTAGCTCTTTCTGCTCAGCTTGTGACATTACACCTTTACCTTCACCAAGATTCCCGCTTTGCAATTTCCAGATCGTATTATGATCTTTATCTACTTTCTCGTATTTTCCTTGGTTCCATCTCTCTAAAATATCTACATATGTATTTGTATGACCTAGATCATTGCTCTTCACAATTTCTAATAAACTTTCAATTCGTTCTTGCGTTATAAAAATATATCCCCATTTTTGATCCGCTTTTACTTTTTGATGAGCCATTTCGTGTAATGCAATTTGTACCTTTTCATCGGTCCACTTAAAGTTTTTATTAAAATCACTATTTGGTAATGAATAATTACCATTTTCTAATAACTTCGCATTCTCTGCTTTCACTTTACTATCTGCTAATACTTCCACTGCAGGAGCCGCTGTTGGTACCTTTTTAGCAATTGGTTTACTATGATTCATATAATATAAGAGTCCATAAGTAATCGCTACACCGATTACAGCCATCCCTGCAATTACCCCTAGTATTTTCAATAGCGTTTTCATTGTGCATGTTTCCTCCCCAGTATTCCGTCTCTCGTTTTCTTCACACTTATTGAATATACTTTTCTATTAAATTTCTTTCTCTATTCCCACTCCTCTACAACACGATTTGACAAGAACCTTCATGTATTTCCTTATATTGTATTTCTTTTCAGAACAACATCGCAAGAATATTCTGAAAAAATAGTATAATTTTTAAATTGTAACTTTTATCATCCTTGGTTCTACCTACACTATTAAAATATATTCATTCAATCATTAACAAAACGACTGTGCATGGTATCGATATTTGTAGTGAAATCCCATTGCATCAACTTAAGAGATTGGTTGTTCTCCAAAACGAAAAAAATGAATTTAATTTTCATAAATAACTGTAAAATAAGAAAATTTTCGTTTTGGGGACACTTCAAAATATTAGCTTGATAGCTATGGGTGGTACCCCATTTATAAATAATTTTTATTCTTTAATTTTAAATTGTGAAA
>NZ_JBALQK010000316.1:0-6742 GCF_036965845.1 Bacillus sp. JJ1127
GGGGAGGTTAGAATTGACAAAATTTCAAAAAGGGGCTACGTATACCATTATTTCAGCTTTCGGATTTGGCGTTATGCCTATATTTGCAGTAAAGGCATATCAATATGGAATTACAGTAAATACGTTATTATTGCTTCGTTTTTTTCTTAGTACTGTAATTTTCTTTTGTTATTTTTTATTTAAGAAGACAAAAATAAATTTACAGAAAACGGAAATGAAAACATTGTTTTTATTGGGAAGTGTTTTATTTACTCTCATTTCTGTATTTCATTTTGAATCTGTAAAATACATTCCTTCATCAATGGCTGTATTACTTTTATTCTTATTTCCTATATTTGTTTCAATTCTTTCTTATTTTTTATATAAAGAAAGAATTGGAAGTAAAGCATTTGGAGCGTTGATACTGGCTTTTATAGGAATTGGCTTTTTACTAGGAGTTGCATTACAAGATTCTAACTTTTATGGTATTGGACTGGCTATTGGTGCAGCTATCGTATATGCATTCTATATGATTGTTGGGAAAAAGGTGACAAATTTAATTTCACCTGCGGTAACGAGTGCATACGTGACATTATTTGCTACAATTGGTGTCTTTGCGATTGGCGTATTTTCTAGAAGTATACGATTTGATTTCGAACCTATGGCATGGGTTTATATTTTAGCTATTGTTCTATTCTCAACTGTTTTAGCAGAAATTACATTGTTTCAAGCATTAAAGCGATTGAGCTCGACTAATGTATCTATCATCAGCATGATTGAGCCTGTTTTCACAGCTATTTTTGCAAGCTTTTTGTTACATGAAAATGTAACGTTTCCCCAAATATTAGGTGGTTTAGTCGTTTTATTTAGCCTAACGTGTTTCATTTATTTTCAAAGAGAAGTTTCAGAGGATTCTACAAATCTAAAAGAAGAATTGTTTGAGAAGAATAAACAAATAGGAGGAAGAGAATTATGAAGCTGAACATAGTAAGAAACAGTTTAGATATTCCAGATGGAACAAAAGATGTTTTAGGATATGACATGCGGGTTAGAGAATATGTTATTGATACGATAAAAAATGTGTATGAAAGATTTGGATTTCAGCCCCATCAAACACCTATTCTAGAATACTTTACTACATTTGATGGGCACCATGGAGAGGGCGAAAAGTTGTTTTTTCATATGAAAGATACGAAGCAACAACATATGATTAATCGGTATGATTTAACAGTGCCATTGGCCAGGGTAATCACCATGAATCCTAATTTACCAAGACCATATAAAAGATATCAAATTGGTCCCTCTTTTCGTGATGATGTACCTAGTAAAAGTCATTTTCGGGAATTTACACAATGTGATGCAGATATGGTTGATACAAGTAGTTTACTTGCAGAAGCTGAAATTACAACGATGGCAAATACATTATTAAAAGCATTACATATCGAAAATTTTACGATTCGAATCAATCATCGTCAATTAATTAAGGGAATCGCCCAAAAAGTTGATATACATTCAAAAGAAGGGCTTTTAGGGATACAATCTGCATTAGATTATGCAGATAAAGTCACAAAAGATGGGTTAGAGGGCATTAATAAATTAATTGAAAATGGTATAGAAGAATGCACAGCATCTTTAATTATTAATAGTATTCAAGAATTGACCCAAGAGATGAAACGAGAAGAAAATCTTCTTCATAAGTTAGAAGTAATGAAGAGTTTTTTTGATCAGCAATCTGTGGCACAACAAGGAATTGAAGAACTCGAAACAATTTTTTCATATATGTCAAAAGATGTTTTAGAACGGATAGAGATTGATTTAACGTTAGCAAGAGGCGCTAACTATTATACAGGCTATATATTAGAAGGAGTTATAAAAGATTTAGAAATAGGTGCTGTACTGGGAGGAGGGAGATATGACAAACTTGTATCTTCTCTTGGTGTATTAGACGAACCAGCAGTAGGATTAGCGTTTGGATTAGAACGATTATTGCTAGCTTTAGAAGGGTTACAGTGTATCGATAGTAAAAGTGTATTAAAGGACAAAGTGTTATTAATGAGGGATGAATTTGTTAGTCCTAAATATATGTTATCCATTGCTAGTGAATTAAGAAATTATTGTGATGTAGATTTATACTATGATTCTTTTGCTAAAGAAGAAGGAATAGCGTATGCTCATGCAAATCAATATCCATTGATTTTGAAAGTTACAGAAGCTGAAATTGAGATGTATGATGTAATTGAAAATACGATATTCAAAGAGAGAATTGAGAGTATTATCCAACGTATTCGAAAATAAGATTATTAATTGTTATATATTGGGAATGCGCTTAAGAGAGGTCAAATTGCACTAACCTTCCTCATAGATTTTGTATCGTTTTTTGGAATTTTCAGTGGCGTGTATACTGGAAGTCCGCCGAGATACATGTGATTTTGGTTCATAGTCTGTATTTTATTTCTAATAAATTTGATACAAGGAAAAAAGTGCAAAATTTGGAATCGAGTGGACATCTTCAAATTTCAAAGGAAGCATTTTATGTCGAATAACTTCTACATGACTAAATTATTAGGGTATAAATAATTTGATTATTCTGTCTAAATCGTGTCTTTTCTGTGAATTTTAATGTCGGCATGGTTCTTTCTTATATGAAATAAGGAAGGGAGGATAAATTAATTTAGCAGTAGCTGAGATGAAAATATTGACTATTGATTTTACAGGTACCACTGGGGGATGCCGTTATCTAGTAAAGCTACATAAAAGAAAGTTTCGATTTAAAAAGTCAGGATTTTTAATATCTTTTGAAAAAGAAAGGGAGAAAATAGCATGATGAAATACTCGAAATTTTATAAACTGATGCTTGGTGTTGGAATTGTTACTATATCATGTAATGGATTGCAAATTCAAGCAGAGACAAAAGAGAAACATACAAAAAATGTATTACAAATGGAGCCGATAGGAATACAGAAATCCGTTGATGGGTTAGCACATTCCTCGAATGTACAAGAAAGTACATCCTTTACAAAACGATTAAAGTTAGCAGACTTATCGCAGCGTCCACCAGCGCCAAAAGAGAATGCTAAACAGCTAGTTGAAGAAAAAAAATATTCAATGGCTGAGTTGAATCAATTAAGCAACAAACAATTAACTGATCTTCTTGTTACAATTAAATGGTATCAAATTCCGGAGTTATTTCAGCTTAATAGTGATAGTCTAAAGTTTTATCAAGATGATAGCCGGATGCAAGCAATCATTGATAAACTAGCAGAACAAGGACGAGTTTATACGGAAGATGATTCAAAAGGAATTGAGACATTAGTAGAAACCCTACGTGCGGCATTTTATTTAGGTTTTTATCATGATGAATTAAGCAAACTAAACGAGCGTAGCTATCATGATAAATGTTTACCGGCTTTAAAAACAATTGCGAAGAACCCGAATTTTAAACTTGGCACATCGGAACAAAACAAAGTTATTTCATCGTATGGCATGCTGATTGGAAACGCATCAGCTGATGTTGAAGTTATTCAATATGCAGGTGAAATCTTCAAACAATATAACGATAATCTTTCTACGTTTATTGAAGATCGAACAAAAGGCGATGCTATATATAATTTGATGAAAGGAATTGATTATGATGTTCAGTCGTATATGCATGCTACGGGCAAAGAACCAAAAGATACGATGTGGTATAGGAACATCGATAGCTTTATTAATGAAATAAGTCGTTTTGCACTCATTGGTACGGTAACAGACAAAAACGGATGGTTAATTAATAATGGAATTTACTATGCTAGCCGATTTGGCAAGCTTCATAGTACACAGGCAAAAGGACAGCAAGTTACTACAGAAGCGATGCGGATTTATCCATATTTAGGAGAGCAATATTTTGTTGCGGCAGAACAAATTACTACAAATTATGGTGGAGTAGATGCGAACGGAAAAACAATAAATTTAGATCAAATTCGAGAAGATGGTAAGAAGAAATATTTACCGAAAACGTATACATTTGATGACGGAGCAATCGTCTTTAAAGCGGGGGATAAAGTTAGCGAAGAGAAAATTAAACGTTTATATTGGGCGGCAAAAGAAGTACGCTCTCAATTTTATCGTACAGTTGGTAGCGATAAGCCGCTCGAAAGTGGACATGCTGATGATGTATTAACAATGGTTATTTATAATAGTCCGGAAGAATATCAATTTAACCGTCAATTGTACGGCTATGAAACGAATAATGGTGGCATTTACATTGAAGGAATCGGAACGTTCTTTACATATGAACGTACACCAGAGCAAAGTATTTATAGTTTAGAAGAATTATTCCGTCATGAGTTTACACACTATTTACAAGGAAGATACGAAGTTCCAGGATTATGGGGACAAGGAGACATGTATCAAAATGAACGCTTGACTTGGTATGAAGAAGGAAATGCGGAGTTCTTTGCAGGCTCAACGCGATTAGATAGCGTTGTACCGCGAAAAAGTATGATTGGCGGATTATCTAATGATCCAGCGAAACGATATACGGCGGAGCAAACATTAAATGCTAAATACGGAACGTGGGATTTTTATAACTATTCGTTTGCATTGCAATCTTATATGTATAATAATCGTCCTGAGATGTTTGATAAAATACACGATTTAATTCGTGCAAATGATGTTCCAGGTTACGATGCGTACCGCTCTACATTAAGTAAAGATAATCAATTAAATCAAGACTACCAATCTTACATGCAAATGCTGATTGATAACCGTGATAAGTATACAATTCCGCAAGTATCAGATGATTATTTAGCACAGCATGCTACAAAACCGCTTTCAGATGTTACGACAGATATTACAAATGAAGCGAAGTTAAAAAATGTGAAGGTAACAAAGAATAAATCACAATTCCTTAATACATTTACACTACAAGGAACATATACAGGAAGTACGTCAAAAGGAGAAGCTGAGGACTGGAAAGCGATGAATCAAGCAACGAATGATATGCTGAAACATCTTTCAGAAAAAGAGTGGAGCGGATATAAAACATTGACGGCTTATTTCGTAAATTACCGCGTCAATGCCGCTGGGCAATTTGAATATGATGTTGTGTTTAGCGGAGTGAATACGGAAGAAGATCCTAGTATAGAAAAAGAACCGAATAATACATTTGATACAGCGAATCCACTATCTTTGAATACATTATTACGAGGTAGCCTAAGTGATCAAGATCAAGTTGACCGGTTTGTTATTGATGTGAAGACAGCGAAAGATTTACAGATTACCGTTACGAATGAACAAAACCTTGGAATGAATTGGGTATTATATTCTGAGTCAGATCTTAATAATTATGCCGCTTATACAACAAAACGCGACGGAAATAAATTACTTGGAAATTATTATGCGAACCCAGGGAAATATTACTTGAGTGTATATAAATATGGCGGTGGAACAGGAAGTTATACAATAGAAGTAAAATAATTTAAAGAGGCTGCTTTGAAAGACTTTTGTTAAGTATTTTATTTGTATAGAAGCATTTTCCATAAAGAAAAGACACCATAATGAGTGCATTTTTCTTATTGTTTTTTACCAGTATCCGTCGAAGTGAGCAGGTCCTAAAAAAAGATACTGAGATTGTATCGTAAGATTTAATAACTTTTGCATAAGCATCAAATATATATAGTATACTTAAGTTATGATGACAAAGAGGGCGAATACTCTCTTTGTCTGTTAATCTCATGGTTTGTTACTCTTTTGTACTGTCGCCTGTTAAGCGCCGGTCTTTTTTTGTTTCTTGGAATGCAGCCCATGTCCATCAAGCTAATATTTTGAAATATCCCCAAAACAAAAAAATGTATAGCAATTAACTCCTTTGCTTGATATTTACTCTTTCGCTGAACGAATCCTTGTTCTTTAGCCAGGTGTTCTAGAACATGAGGAGACATATGTTGTTGTAATTCTTCAGCAATCAGTTGAAGTTCGTCAGGAATTGAAAGATTCATAAAAAACGTCATCCTTTCCTCTATCCTTACGCACCCATTTGGAGATTATACAACAATTTATGAACATATTAATGCACAAGGACGTGCACTTGCTATTGTAAACAATGGGAAATATATTAATTTAACAACAGTTAGTATGAGAGATGGTGCAAGAACATGGAATGATCAAGCTTCCTCTGCAATCGTGAAGGCAAATTAATACTAAAATAATTGACACAATGAGGAGTTGACTCTTATGAGTTGGCTCTTTTTCATTTTTGGGGTAATTCTAAATTCTTAAGTTGATGGGCATGGCCATAATCTGGCATCTCTTTTTCTTTTAGATAGGCACTTCTTAAATGAACGAAACATACACTACAGCAAATCTTGAAAAGAGGAGGCACCTTATGTATTATTCCTATGAAGATGTGTACGGTTATTTTCGAGATGGTTATGAGATAAGCGGTGAAGTAGTTGCATTAGTTGATCCATACGTTGTACAAACACTACAATCTATTGTTGGACAAAGAATTGTAGTTGAAACAATCCGTGGTAGTGTAAATGGTACGCTAAGAAGTGTGAAGCCAGATCATATTGTATTAGAAGAAAAAGAAGTGCCATGTTTTGTTCGAGTACAACAAATTGTGTGGTTTATGCCTGAAAAATAAAAGAAATGTATAGACGAATTGCTAGAGTAAAGCTAAGAATCTATTATGTTAATATAGTAGATTCTTAGCTTTAATTGGTTCCTATATATACATCAATTAAAAAACCGACATAAAACCCATCTTTTTAGGTGGGAGAGA
>NZ_JBALQK010000316.1:6774-8832 GCF_036965845.1 Bacillus sp. JJ1127
AGGTGGGAGAGAGCATCTAGCCATGCATAGAAGTAAAGCGTACCCCATACTCTGGTCAAACATCCTACAAATAATCCAGGCTATTAAAAATCAGGATGAGTCCAACTATACACATAATCCACGAAAGAGCCGATCCTGTATTATTAGCAATCTTCACTCGAAGCTTCTCGAGAGATGTTTGCATACACCGCCCAAACAGGAGGTAGAAGAGAAACAGCACGAGGGAAGGCAACACCATGATAAAGTTATATCCAGCTAAAATAGAAGACCATTCCACCCATGATAGATTAGAAGTAGTCATTATGCCAATTGCTGCAAAATAAGGAAATGCAGTACCTACTTCAATTAATGAAGTAGTGAATCCCAGAGCAACCATTGAAAGAATGCTTTTTGATTTTGGTGCAGGTAGGTCTGAACTTTTCTTTGTTGGAACATAAAAACTTGCTATGAACAATATCACCCCAATAATAAAGAACGTCCAGCTTACGATTCGATTTTGAAATACGCCAGAAATAATCTCAAGCAAGAAATCTAATCCTAACATGAGTGAAACTCCAACAGCAAAATAAAATCCTGCTATCGTCAATAAATAAACCAATAAACGTTTGGTAAGTTTCTCTTTATCTGTTAAAAGCAAATATACTGTTACCCCTAATGTGGCAGGGCTTAGCGTGTCCAATAGGGCCAATCCCCCTATTAGGAGAAGTAGTTCTGTACTCATCATTCTTTCCCTCTTATTCCGGTTGGGGACTATTCTTTTCAGCCATAAAAATGGCATATGCCTGATCTATAAATTCAAGCACATCCTGGTCAATTGGATATAATCTCAGTTTCTCTGATTGCTTTGGCGACATCCTTATTTTCCACAGCTTATCTAAAAATTCATCCTCACCTTCAAACTCCTCTAAGCGCTTTTCATCCATTCTTCTAATGATATTTTGGACTTTGGGTGCTTTTGGGCCGTCCTCCATATAACGCTTTAACTGACCTATCAGAGCAATCCATTCTAGTGAATCAGAGTTGTCACTTGTCATATTGGGAACCTTTTCCCATAGTTTTATTTCTCTGTCTTTAAATACAGATTCACGATAATACTGCTGTATTTCTTTATCTTTACTGGATAATTGCATAATCTTCTGAATCGCGATCCAGTTTTCTTCTCCTTCTATCGCGATTCCATGTATCATTTCCCGTAAGGATAACTCTATTTTCTTTAAATTTTCCTGTTCTTTTATTACAAAAGATAACTGACTCTTTAAACTATCTGACCAATCCCACGCACTGGAAGCGAGCATATTCTTAATCTCATGTAACGGAAATCCAACCTTTTTTAAAAATTGAACCTGCTGTAGTTTTTTTATTTCTTCATTGGTATATAAACGATGGCCACCCTCTGTTTTGGATGCTGGTTTTAATAATCCGATTTGATCGTAGTAACGCAGTGTTCTTACTGTAACACCTGTCAGCTCCCCAACCTTATTAATGTGTATCAACTGATAAACCTACCTTTCTGTACGTTAAGACTCTATCGTTAACAATTGTTTTATTCATTCCACATTTATTCTTCTTTACGAAAAAAATTTTTAAGTAAGTATCCTGCTCCTAAGCCAATCAGTACACCAGGAAATGCATTATCCAGTGTCAGTCCAATACCTGCACCTATAATGACGCTTCCATAAATAATAATATCTCCCTGTTTCATCTAAAAACCTCCTATTTTCCTAATCTCTTTTATCTAGATATCTCTAAATATATAAATTCAAATTAAAAAAACGACATAAAGCCCTTCTTTTTAGGTGGGAGAGAGCATCCGTTCATGCATAGAAGCGGTTAGATCCTTTTCCTGTGCCCTATACCAAGTGAAAACAAAGAGAAAAAACGAGTGCAGGTCACCTTTTGTTATCCATAATCGCGACTTATATGTCGAAAAACCAAAATGGATATATATAGTAGTTACTAAACAGTATATAAAATGACGCAGCGTAAACTTCAAGTTTTTTTAGACTTTTTTTAATTTTCATTAAATCGTCCAGATAGGAAACAGGGATGTGAATTTTG
>NZ_JBALQK010000317.1:0-229 GCF_036965845.1 Bacillus sp. JJ1127
TTGAGAGTATATCATGCGTATTGTATGAAGCATTCCTAGAGGAGGAAGAGTAAGAAAAAGGAAAATATGGTACTATCTTTTTCTTCTTTACTGGCTCTTTTGTGTTAATATGATTTTTTCGTATTAATATAATGATTTGAGGTAGACAATATGAGAGTGACTTTAGATATTTTAAAGGCTGATCCAAAGGATTCTTGGAAAAAATTAATAAGGGATATTTCAAAATTGC
>NZ_JBALQK010000317.1:299-2596 GCF_036965845.1 Bacillus sp. JJ1127
AGGGATATTTCAAAATTGCCTGTTTATGAAGAAGTCGTAGCTAATGCAGATATGGAAAAGTTAATTGCATATATAGAAAGTTTTTTTAAATGTAAGGATTATTTGGTTATAAAATTTATCATAAATTCAAAAATTGTTTTCTTTGTCCATAGAGATGGGCTCTTTGTAATGAAGCCTGAAGTTTATCTGAAAGATGAAGATTGGGAACAGGTTAAAGAGCTAAGGGAAGATGTTGTGAAAAGAGAGGAAATAGAAATGCAAAAAAAGGAGCAGCAAGTATAGATTTAAACACTTATAACATATGATTTTTCTATCGATTAAAAGATATTTAAGCAAAGTTAAAAAATAGCCTTGATTCTGAGAGCTGATGTGTTTGAAGGGGCAGAAAAGATCGTATATATTATAAATTTGTAAAGTATCCCCCTGTATATATATTTGCTTAATGTATTAATCGTTAGATTATAAAAGTTATACACACATATATAGTTATTATTATTTCTATAGATTTAACAGACACAGTAATAGTTCAACAAGGAATCACCTATGTCCCCATGATGTAGGGAATTCCTTATATTTTTAGAAGTGGAGGCAAGCCCCAGCAAAGATAACAATCATTCGTGGAAGGATCAGGAATTTCAGTGATAAGTATATTGTCCATTTTTAGGAATTGTAAAATTTTTATATATTAAATATTGCCATTTACTATTCATTATAAGCAAATCTGAGTGATTTGAGTGGCATATGAGGATATAATGTTGGGATAAAATTGGACTTTTATTTAAAGGTATTTAGAGGACTTCAGAAATGAGGAAAAGAGTCAATGTTACATTCGATGGATTGGCTAGGTGGTCGAGTGCCAATGTACCTGCTATATATGCATATTGTTCGCACAATAGTTGTCATCAAACATATACACTTGTTTGATTGTAGGTGTATGGCTAGGTGGCCTAGGTAGGTGAAAAGTTGGGAGGATCTGTGCGTATAGATAGCTTATTGTCTATGTGCTGTAGCTATATATGCGTTTGCTTGCGTGTTTTGTTGTATGTGTGTGTGCAAGTGTAGAGAGCATGTCATCTCTGTTAGTTTTTGTCTGGTCTACGTGTAACACCTGCAAAGAAGGGGGGGGGAAGATGTTCAGGTATTACGTTCTCTATCTCACCGAATGAGAAGAATGTTTCTTCGGTTTGTTTATCTATCAAACATGTGAAGCCCTTGTTTTCCACTCGTGTTACAGTACTAGGGTAAAAGAGTTCTTCTTCCTCATGATCAGTGCAGATATATTGAACGAAAACTGTTACATAGTCGTTTGGCTTATACTTGAATAATCCTTTATCATGACTATATTGTACGTTCACGTTTCATTTCTTCTTTTTTAGAGTTTAAATGTATCGAGTACGTTGTCTTTTTCTTCTTTGCTGATGCCTATATATCTTAATGTTACTTGTGGTTTGCTATGGTTTAGTATCTCTTGTAGCAGTGCAACATCTTTAGTCTGCTTGTACATCCAGTAGCCAAAGGTTTTACGCATAGTGTGAGTGCCAATGGCTTCAACACCTGCAAAGTCTGCAGCTTTGTTTAGCTGTCTATACGCTTGTATCTTGCTTATTGGCTTGTCACCTTTGCGAGAAGGGAATAGCCATTCACTATTGATTATTTGAGTGTAAGTATAGACTTCATCAAATATAGAAGTTAGGTTGATGTCTCGTTCTTTCTTTGTTTTACCTTCTTTCACCTTGAATTCTTTTCTCTTTTTCTTCTTTAAGTTCGTGATCTGTTCTGTTTTTAGTTGTAATAGGTCACTTACACGTAAACCTGTATTGATTCCAATTAAAAATAAAATGTAATCTCGTTCGCTGCAATGGCGTTTTAATGACCATTTCATATCTTCAAGTTGTTCTAAATCTCGAATCGGTTGTACATCGATGATATGTATTTTCTTTTCTTTTTCCTCTTTCATTTTCATAATCCCTCTTACCCCTTTTATTATCAATGTTTTGAATGTAAACTTTTTTTGTTGGTTTAATAATATCATCGGCATTTAAGGGAAGTCAATAAAATAGGTTATTTGAAAGTAAACTAATTACAAAAAGTTTACTTTCGTTGGGAAGATGGATCTTTGTGGAGATCTTTTTTATTTTTAGCATTTTGATGGTAAAATATTTGGATAGATAAGAAAAATATGGTAAGTGGGTGTTTTTATGAAAATAAAATGGGTGGAAATTAGTAATTTTAGATCAATTAAAAATTCAAAAAGGTTTTATTTGAATTCTGAATTTAATATTTTAGCAGGTAAAAAT
>NZ_JBALQK010000318.1:0-4507 GCF_036965845.1 Bacillus sp. JJ1127
CAATTAAGCAGTGAGTATGGCGTATCAGAGGTAACCGTTTATAAATGGATTAAACTATATTCTCCTATCACATCAGTTGATGAAGATGAAATAACACTAGAAGATATATTGAATATCACGTTAAAAATGAATTATTACCCGACATCCCTGACTTATATGTCATTCATTCAGTTTATGAAGATGGTGAACCTACGCAATATCGGCTTCATACACATGGGCTTTTAAGAGCGGGAGTAACGGAAGTTGAATTAATCATCCCAAACCGTCTTTCTTCTTACTACGGTATTCCTGACCTCTTTCAAACATTTGCTAATAACGCAATTGAAAATGGATATGTCCCGATTAACGAGCCTGTAATTATAGCACAAAGTCAGCAAGGTACGATATATACCGTAGCCGTTCCGTGGGAAAAAGGCCTATCTTATATTGGGCATAAAACGAGTATTACGCAATTAACCTCGATTGAAGAGGAAGAAGTATCCATTCAACCAACGGATGCAAATAAATTATTTCTTGGAGGTATGGACGCTCGAGACGAATACCATCAGCTTCCGTCTGTCGTATTGTTTTATTTTAATGCTGAAGAAGGATATATTGAAAGCTTTTTCAACGAACAAGAAGAGAATACAGGATTGATGTTCTACAAAACCAATGCTGAAACAGATCGAATGGCTTACAATGCGAAAAGCAGCTTTGGGTATTTCGCCAACATTTTTAACATTGAACAAAACAATGAGGACTTTCGTTTCCTTGCCAAATTTGGTATTCATTATGAAGAAGACAAAAGTGAACACATGTGGTTTGAAATGAAGAACATTACAGAAGACAACATCAACGGAATACTCATTAACCATCCATATTTTATTGAACATATGACTGAAGGAACTTCATACAATCTAGATTTCGAAAACTTAACGGAATGGGTTATTTATGCAGGAGATGACGTCATAAAACCTAGCAACTTATATCTGTTTTTTGAATAAACAGCCTTCTAAAGCACGGGCGCTTTGGAGCTTTCAATGATTAGAAAATTTTTTGCTCAAGCTATGTCTTTTGTTACTCCATTGCAGGATCTAAATAAGCTTTAGAACTTTGCAACGAAAAGGAGTTGGTCCAGTATTCGAAGCATCGACTAGGCACCATTATATCCGTATAAGGGGAAGTTGAAGCCAGTTCATCCCGTATTAACGGGCAGTAATACTCCCACCTCAAAATGCTAAGATCGTTCCATTTGAAAATAGTGGCCACGGTTTATTTATAGAAGAAAGAATGAAGATGAATAGGGAGCTTTTGCAATTTGTTATGTCATGAGAAATTGTGTTTTTCCTTGCAATTAATTTAGTAAATATTATACAATTTACAAAAGGAACGTACGTTCTTTTTCTCGTGTGAGAAAACATATTGAAAGGGGATGGATTTATATGAAAACTCATTTTGAATTTCCGTTGATTTTACAGCCATATAAAGATGTATTAGAAAACACAATACGATCGTATATACAGGTTACTGCGCATAAGGAGAATACCTCTTTGTCTCAAAGTAAATTTGGAGGTTATCCGTATCTGCCATTGATAGCGGAACATCCAAAAGATGAGAATGGGAAAGTCATGATGCTATTAGCACAGCTGAATTTTACAGATATTCCAAAACTAGAAAATATGCCTGAAAAGGGAATTTTACAGTTTTTCATTTCATATGAAGATGATGTTTATGGCATTGACTTTGATGAACAAACGAATCAGAAAAATTTCCGAACAGTATACTATGAAAACGTTATTACAGATGAGTCCTTGCTTGTGACGGATTTTGCTTATATGGATGAGATTGATAAAGATATGCTTCCATTTATAGAAGAGTACAAGCTGTCCTTTCAATTAAAATACGAAGCAATGAGTATGACTGATTATCGTTTCGAAGAGTTAATTGAGGGAGTCATAGACTTAGATGAAGAAGTGGAAGTTGATGGAGAAACTTTTGATATGTGGGATGTGTGTGGTGAGTATTTAAGTGGAGCTGGGCATAAAGTAGGAGGATATCCGTGCTTCACACAAACTGATCCGAGAGAACGAGAAACAAACTATTCTGGTTACGATATTCTTCTTTTACAAATTGATACGGATGATGGGGAAAATGATATTATGTGGGGAGACTCAGGTGTTGCAAATTTCTTTATTAAAGAAGAAGATTTGCGAAACTTAAACTTCTCTAATGTTTTGTATAACTGGGATTGTTGTTAAAACGATTATTTATCAAATACAACCCCGACCATGATAACAGGTCGGGGTTACGTTATTATTTTCAATTTCTCCTAAGATATCTTCTTTTTTTCTTTTTTAATACCACTAGTAATTGTTTCGTCTAAATTCTCAAATCACTTTAAATCATTACTTGCTCGCGAAGAACATTCAGTAATAATACACAAAATACTTGTAGTTATGTTGATCGTGAAATGGCGTATCGTATAGTACAAGAGTTTATCAAAGCTAGGACAGTACCGGAATTTATAGAATGGATTGATTTATATCATATAGATTTTGATCATGGATTTTAAGTGATTAATATTTATGAATTTTTTAATGAGGTTGTTGCTGACCTCATTAATTGTGCTTTTAGCCGTGCTATCAATGGGAAAAAGAACGATTTCTTTGAAACTATTTTTGAAATCTATAAAGCAGGTGGCTTTCCTTGTGGTTGGGATGGAGAGTACCCTGGCGATGGAAGAATTATCGCTTATTTTGAAAAAAGATGAAGAATTGTAGAAAATATACTAGACTGAAAAATGGGAAGGTTTTTATTAGACGAACAAAAGTTTAGGGGGAGTTTAAAAATGGCTATAAAAATAATAAGGGCAACAGGAATGATGGGCGGAGCTACAAGAGTGGCTTTAAAGGTGGATAATGAAGTTGTAATGAAATTAGAAAATAATGAAGAGTACATGCTCCCTTCTGATGTAGAAGAAGCGAAGATAAAAGCAAATCAATTGTTTTTTGGAAGTAAAGAAAAACAAGTAAAAAGTGGCGATATAGTCGAAATTAAGATTAATGGTATAGCGATGCTATTGTGTATGGTATCGTTAATAGCGGTGTTATTTGGTTCAATGATTGATCCTAATCTTATCTGGTTTGGTGTAAGCGGCTGTTTGATAACGATGATATATTCAATAAATAATTGGTTCAAGTTAGAAGTTAAATAACAGGGAACAGCAGAGATTTTAAAAACTCTGCTGTTTTTTACATCATAATCATTTACACAGTATTTCGTATATTAGGTAACCAGTAAGTGTCAGTAAAATAGATGGAAAATGGATTGGAAATTAAGTAGAACAAGATTAAACTGTTAAAAAATAACGTTGCGAATGAAATCAGGAGGTACATCATGAGTTATAAAGAACAACTTGCTATTTTATATAAAATGCGCTTTATGGAAAATGAAGGCGATGATATTGAAGAATTTGAAGCAATATTAAATGAATTATCATTTCATGCAGGAAATGAAGTGATTCCAGAACTTTGTAAAGTATTTGAAGACGAGGTAGCGGAACCTTCTGCAGACAGCGATGTAATGGAAACTATTTTTTATATTGCAAGCCGGAATGGATTAGAGGATGGACTTGTACAGTTAGCGAATGGAATACCAAATATGTTACCCCAGGCAGAATTTTGGGCAGATAGAATTCATCGAACACTTTTAAATTCAGAAGAGTTAATTTTACCATATATTAAAGCTTTACAACGAGTTGATGAGTATACGAAACAAATAGTGAAAGAGATTTTGTGTAATGTAAGGAGTGAGATGCCCGAGTTATTTGCGGAAAAGGTTGATTTTATGTTAAATCATTTGGCGAAATAAGGTAGTCTATTCACATCACTACAACAACTATGAAGAAATCTTCATTAATTCTTCCATTCATCAATTTGCAGAAAGCCTTCTATTGTTTTCGAAGTTAATTGACGAAGCGATTCACTTAAATGGTGAATTTGCTTTTTTAGATAATGAAATTCCTGAATCAGTGTGTATCTGGTTTGAAAATGAATTAAAGCGTATCGATCCAAAGGCTGTAGAAAAGAATACATTTTGGTCTGAAGAACTTGAAAATCTTATTGAATAAAGGCGTGCATTTTATGAATAGTTAAGAAAAGAATTTGTAATAATACGAGTCAGTGAATGAGGAGTATTATGTTTAGATGTTAAAGGAAAGAGGCGGAGATAAATGAAGTATGGGGAACACACAAAATTAGTAGAAGAAGTAATCGAGTTTATACAAAAACAGAATTTATTCGATATAAGAAATACTGAGATATATTCTTTGTTAAATGATATAGAAGTTATTCATGATTTTAATATTGCGCAAGAATTAGCTTGGTCTCAAGATTTAGACATGATTCAGGTAGTCTGGGATGATATTAAATCTGAAGAAAGTGCAAATGTATTAGAAGGGACTTATAATACAAGCATGGAAACTCAAAAAGATATGTTATATGAAGTTTTTTCTAATGTACAGAACTAT
>NZ_JBALQK010000318.1:4592-5230 GCF_036965845.1 Bacillus sp. JJ1127
AAAGAGACTTTGAGATGTGTGCACTAAATCGTTTAGTAAATGGAAAAACGGATAATTTTTATGAGAGGATTTTTAATGTATATAAACTTGGTGGTTGGCCTTGTGGGTGGAAAGGTGAGTATCCAAAAGGAAAAATGATAGTTTATATACCTGAAACATAATGAATATGAAATAATCTATTTTGACGAACGGTGAGTAATTAGATTTAGAAGTAAAGCTTTAAAGGAGCGATCTCATTGTTAAATCGTTTTAAAAATTTAAGTGCTGATAAACAAGCAGGTTTTCTACTAGGGTTAAGTGAAATAGTGATTGATGTATTGTCACACTCTTCTGGATATGAAGAAGCTAAAGAAGCGATGATTAATAGATGAGTTATCTAGCATTGGGTGAATACTCCTAATAAACAGGTAAGAATGAATAAAGGATGATTAATATCGAAAATCCAGGTGTGATGTCTCTATGGCTAGGAAATTTCAAAAGTAAAGAAATGTTGCAAAAGTATGTAGAAATAAAATTTGATGAAAAGGGAGATAGAATCCCATCACAATTTATGAGAGATTTTCAAATTAATTTTATAGATTACAATGAAGACCTATTGGAAATCACATTTATCGGAAATTTGGCAAGAAAACTCCATC
>NZ_JBALQK010000318.1:5275-5593 GCF_036965845.1 Bacillus sp. JJ1127
AACGTGCAGGGCATAGCCCAGTTTAAGGTGGAGATGAATTGCCATCGAATTTGTAAAAATATTTTTGTAGAACGGCGAATATATGTTCTTTTTGGCTGTTCTGTAGTATCATGAAGAAAAGAAGGTGGTGAACAGGATGACAAAAGGAAAAGAATATGCAACCTATCAAATTTGGATCAAGAAAGGTCATAAATTGTACGCCTACTTTATGGAAATGTGTAAGAATGCAAAAAATCTCTACAATACAACAAACTTCTACATTCGCCAAGTGTATACGGCTTTACGTACAGAGAAAACTCTACAGCCCCTTCAACAAGA
>NZ_JBALQK010000319.1:0-3383 GCF_036965845.1 Bacillus sp. JJ1127
TGGATTTGAAGAATTAATAAGTCCAGTCCAATTATGGAATAAGAAATTAACTAAAAAAGATAAAAATGAAAAAGTTACTATTGAAAAGGTATCTGAATTGAACTTTGAAGAAGCTTTAGATATTGAATGTAATATAAAAGAGTTTGGAGGAGGCGAAGTTAGAAAAAAAGCTTTCCAAGAGGAATTCCAACATCCAGCATTCACTCACTATCTACTTCGATACAATGGAGTAGCATGTTCCATCGCTTGTATTTTTGAACATGAAAAACAGGCCCGAATGGAGAGTGTAGCTACAATTGAAAAGTTTAGAGGTAAAGGATTAATAGGTGAACTTATTCACTTTATTCAAAGTGAAGTAATGAATAGAGGACTAGATAATCCTTGGGTGATCCCAATTAATGAAATAGTAGAAAAAGTGTATGAAAAATATGGATTTGAAACAGTAGAAAAAATTAAAACGGGGCATGCGTTTTTAGAAGGAAAAAGCATTAAAGAAATTCAAGAGGGATAGAAAAAACCAACTTATTTTCCACTTCTTTATCAGGCATTACAAAAAGACATTCAAGACCTATCAAAGATATTACTTCGTCTATTCAATCTTTTACAGAAGAACGGACGAAAATCCCAAAGGATAAATATGCTGAATTCAAAGTCAACAGGACCATTGATTTAGCTCAAAACATGAGAAGATACATCTATGGAACATGGTTACCGAATTCTAAATATGAGAGAAGAGAGGGACCAGATTTTGAAATTACTGATGTTTTAAATTCAACAATTCCAAATGAAATGAAAATGAAAATCTATATACCAATTAAGGAATAACCTAAGGAGAGAATCAAATGAATATTGAAATGGCTTTTGGGGATTTCCCAGTATTGGAATCCGTGAATCTAGTATTACGAAAAATCGAAGAGATACACTTACAGGAAGTATATTCGATCTACGACAATAATAAAGTATTTGAATATTGTGGAATCATTCCTAAACATAACTTACAAACGGTAAGAAAGATGATTGGTCATTTTGATAGGGACTATCATAAAAAAAGCAGAATTAAATGGGGTATCTTTCAGAAGAATCAAAGTGATAAATTAGTTGGAATTATTGAATCTATGGATTTTAACCAAAAAGTGAATATGGTATCCATTGGCTACTTTTTGGCAGAGGAGTATTGGGGGAAGGGAATTGCAACTGAATCCGTTCGTATGTTGGTAAAATTTTTATTTGAAGAAGTGAATGTAAACAGAATTCAAGCAGAGGTCATGCCTGTAAATGAGGTTTCAAAAAAAGTCCTCGTAAAAAACGGTTTTATGAAAGAAGGGTTGTTAAGACAAGCTTCTTTATGGTCTGGTAAAGGAGTAATTGATTTAGAAATATACGGCATCCTTAAAGAAGACTACATAAGGTAATGGAGTATTTTTCGATTGGTTAGCGATGGAGTGATTTATGTAATAGAAGGTTTTAGCATCCGTATATTTTTGCTGACTACATTCTGACACATATATATAGGAAAAAATAAAAGAGCGCCAATATTTAGCGCTCTATAGTATGGAAGCTATTATTCAATGTTAGAACCGTAAATGTTAGTGATTTATGATCACATCTGTGAACACAAGTTGATGATTTTAGATGTCACCTCTACACCAATAAACTTAATCCAGATACGGATTCGCCCCTTTTTTTATAATCCGATCGACTACTTCATGTAAATCGTCGGGTTTAAGGAATTCTATCGGTGAAAAACCTTGTTCGAAAGTTAACGTGTCAGCTTCTATCATTAATACATATCTGTCATTTACTTTCGCAATATGAATCTGGTCTCCAAAATCCGCAAGCAATGCCTTCACAGAAATATGGTCAGCTTTTACTTTCAATTCAACTTCAGGAGCATGCTCGACGATTTGAGCGGTAGCTTCCATTACTTCTTCTGGTGAAAACTGTTCCATAATTTCACGCTTTGGACTTGCAGCCCATACTTCCATCGCTTGGTCAAATTGTTCTCGTTCTTCTGTTCCTTCTTCAAAGACGTCTTCAATTTGATCGTATACCATATCCATAACTTGTGTTTTCATAATTTCTGGCATGGAACGCTCGTATTCGACGAATTTTAAGAAGTCCTCAAAGTAACGAGCGTGTGATGCTTGATGGATCTTTAGTTCGCCTACTTCAACCATTCCTTCTTCTGGCATGTAGGGGTATTGAATTGACTTCATGTTTTTTGTTGTAATCGCCATTTCAACGTTGCGAATAAGTGTTGCTTCGTCAGAGATGGAAGCGACTTTTGGTTCGAAATCACATTTCATAACGAAGACGAATGGATCATCGAAGTATTTTCGTAGTTTTGCTTGAGCAACTAAAAATACACCGCCACGTACAGCGCTCGTATCGATATATGTATAAACAAGAGGTTCGCTCATATCTTTGAAATTCTCTTTCGTTTCCGCAAAGCGAATGCGGTTAAATAAATTATAATGAGGATTTGAATCTAATTCGTGTCCGGGTTCTACGATAAATCGGCCAATTTTTGTCGGCGCCTGTTCTGTTTTTGCATGGCGTTCTACTTTTCGTTTCGATATTTTTAATAATTCCCCATCTAAGAATTCTTTTAAGGAGCTATCTTCATACTCATCAGCATCTAATGTTTGGAAATGCTTATATCGTTTATCTGCTTGTTCACCTTTTCCTTCAACTTGTACAACATAGAAAGAAAGAAAATTTATTTCAAAATCCATATTTATCACCTTGTTTCATTTCATTGACTCTTACCAGTATAGAGATGGAGAAAACATTCGTCAATTTAATAAAGGAAGGGAGGTCCCTTCCTTATATCATTTTTTATTTTTACAAATTAAAAGCCATCCTCAAGTGCTGAAAATGGAATGTTCAGCCTGTTTTCTACAGTACGTAATCTTTGATTTAAGCGATTCAGCCTGCGTGTATGGCGTTCAACTGTTTGCTGAAGTTGATTGACTTGTCGCTCGAGCTCGGTTACTCGCTTCTCTAGCTGGCGACTACCGCCACCTGGGAATGAAATAGGGATTTGAAATTGTCTATTTGGATCATATGGATCGATTTGTTCTGTTTGTCCGATATATGGTTGGTATTGTGGTTGAAGATCATATTGCGCTTGATGTATATAAGGGTTATATGGATCGTATGGATTGTAGGTATACATAAACATCCTCCGTTCTTTAAAATTAGGTTAAATTCACCATAATGTATGTGCAAGAGCGGATGGGTGGCACGGCAAATACCCATAAAGTAGGTGCTTATAATTTGAAGGGAGCTTGTAAAGATCATTTCAAAAATGGTCTAACATACAAAAAATATAAAATATCAATGTATTACATTTGTTTTTCACTTGTTACATGGTATATACT
>NZ_JBALQK010000320.1:0-1457 GCF_036965845.1 Bacillus sp. JJ1127
CTTTAGAACAAACTTTGATTTTTTCAGTATATAAGTATACGAAAAAATATTATAATAACTGAATAAGTAAATGATTTTTAGGAGGAACTATTTTTGAAAGAGTTGGTATATTTAGACAAGGACTTTATACATTCTTTTATTGCGCAAATAAATCATGAATTAATAGGTGCTAAAAGTAAAGAGATTCAAGAACATAGAATGGAGGCAAAGGAAAATACGCTAGGGCAGCAGTATAATGCTCTAAATCAATTTGAAGATTATCTTCTTAAAAATTCTTCATTAGTTAATTTTAATGAACAGAAAGACAGCGAAGAAGTGAATCCAGGTTCATATATTAAGTTTACTTCAAGCTTTCAACCGATAAATTTTGATGTTGTTCAAAAAATGATAAATGATAAATTTATTAAGTTTCTTTTTAATAAACTAGAAGAAGCAAAAAATGTAGAAGTACAAAATATCCTTGAACAAACATTAACACTCGAACAAAGGACTGTTTTTCTGAATGAACTCGAAAAAACATACGAGAATATGGTGAGTGTTCAAAAGAATAAGATTCATTCAGTTAAAGATATGTTGGTATATATTAAAGAGGCCATTCCATTTAGCTCGTTTATAAAGATGGATAATTGTTTAATACCAGTTAAGGAGTGCTATTTAAGTGAGAGCATCGGAGAACTCGCATTTAAATACGGATCAGAAGACACATCAGTCGAAATCACCCTAATTGGAAAAATAACAAAAAAAATAAATAAAAAAGAAATACATGCTCTTGATTATTCGAATTTAGTAGATAAGCAGCCAAATGAAATTTTAAATAAATTTTTGGGATTTCCTACAAATTTACTAGGGGGATTTGGAGTAGTAACAGCTAATAATTATATCATTTCACCAGTTGCTATGTATTTTGAATAAGGCTACATTTTTTGATTTTTTCTTCCTATGTTATAGACGTAGAAAAAGCTAGTGGGGAGAAAATGGGGAGAGAAGTACGCTTTGATGACGAAGGTTTAATTTTAAAGTTAAATGGAGCAACTGTTTTTTTGCATTGAAATTATCTATAAAAATGCCATTTCGTACAATTAAAAGTGTGTTTGTAGACTATTTTGATGCTCTACAATAGATGCTTCGCATGCCTGAAACATCTATATCTTCTCTTAATATCTTTGAGGAAAGTTTTAAATATGCTGATGAATGGTGTTTTCTTTCCTATGAGAATAGAGTACCTCCCGTAATGATTGAATTAGAAGGTCAAGAAAAGTATAAGTATGTTGTTTTTGAAATTGATAATCCTGCTAAGGTAGTAGCGGATATTAGGAAACATATGAGAGATTAATATGAGCGTTAGATAAAGGGTGATACAAACTTAGTAATTGTATCACCCTTTGCATGTGACTCGTTCTATACTTTTCACGACTTATTAAAGAGAATATATGACTGCGTAAAATTTATAATTTTAT
>NZ_JBALQK010000321.1:0-4532 GCF_036965845.1 Bacillus sp. JJ1127
ATTTATAAAAATATTCATAGTTATTCCTTTATTTTTTTACCATTCTATAAATAAGAAGGGATGAAGTTTTTTGCAAAGAGAAATGAGTAAAACAGATCGTGGAGAATTCGAAGTATTTATTGGTGGAAAAGGTACAGAGCCTATTTGTATAGCACATTTATATCAAGAATTTTTATCGGGTAAAGAGCCGTATTCTGCAGCAATTGGAGAATATTATAAAGTAGTATTAGTAAATCTAAAAAATACGGGTTCCTCAACTAAAGTTAAATCAAAAAAAGACCTAAGCATGGAAGAAACTGTGAAAGATTTAGAAAGTATTCGAAAGAAACTTAAATATTCTAATTGGGCTTTTGCGGGACACTCAACAGGAGGTTTTTTAGGCTTAACTTATCTTTCTATGTATCCAGACAAACTTTCTGAAATTATTTTATGCGGTACAGCAGCATCAAATAGAATAAACCGATCTAAAAACAATTTATTCAATGTGGAAAACGGAAAATATAAAAAAGATATGATGAAAATCTTCTTTAAAATGTTACCTTTTATGAGCAAAAAAAGTAAAGAATCTGCAGCAAAAAAATTCTTCGATTTATGTCTTCATTCTAAAGAAAAAGTTGATGAATATTACAAAGAAATGCAATTTGTCGCCATTAATAAATCAAGAATGGCAGCTTATTCATCTGAATTACGTCATTATGATGTCAGTGAAACCATAAAAAATATCACTGTCCCATCTTTAATATTATGCGGAAAGTATGATGTTCAATGTCCAATCGAATTTTCCGAAGAACTACATAACCTGTTGCCTAATTCAATCCTTCTAACATTTGAAAATAGTAACCACTTCCCTTTTATTGAAGAACGTGAAAAATTTTTAGATGCGCTACATACTTTTACAAATCGGCCAAATTCAAGCGCTTCCACCCTATAAAAAACACGACTGAGTTTCCCACACAGTTGTGTTTCTTTATTACTTTTAATCTTTATGAAGGTTCTCATTCTAGTTTTAAGATCTAGTTGTCTATTTTCTAATCGTTCAACTGCTTCGCGACGTTTAGAATCATCTATGTTTGTATACAGTGAGGTTTATAGTTCAAATTGTGGCTGATTTATGGTTCAAGTCACAATTTTAAAAAACAATATGGAATAGCGAGCAGTTAAAACGCTATAAGTAAATTTAGACCTGTCTGTGACACATGAGTCTAAATACTTAAAGCAAAGTTAAGGAGGAATGTTATGGCTAATATTTCAGGATTGGAAAAGTATAATGAAGAAAACGATTATTATGATGCGAAAAAATTAAAAGATAGACTACAAGTACTTCTTGATCAGGACATTTGTTCCATTTCTGAATTAAAGAAGTGGCTAGTTGAGGAACGACGTTTAAGTGCTGAAGTGGAAGAAGTAATAACGAGTCGTTTAATCGATTTTTATAGAGATACGAAAAGCATACATAAACGCGACTTATATTTATATTATCAAACTAATATTCAGCCACTTCTTACAAAATATACTGCTGAGTTTGACAAAAAATTTAGCAATTGTCCGTTCGCCAAATTATTGGAAGATGAAAAATATGGTTATATGTGCAAAGTAAGGTTAGAAAAAAATAAGATGTTTCATGAAGACAATGTTTTGCTTACTGTGAAGGAGCAGGAGTTAATAACGAAATATAAAGAAATTATGGCTAGTATAACGATTGATTGGGATGGGGAAACAAAATCTTATCCGTACATAAAAGCAAAGTTAGATAGTCCAAATAGGGAGATTCGTGAACGCGCATGGCGTGCTTTATCTGAGTCGCATACGCATGTAAAGCACGCTGTAGATAGTATTATGAATGAACTAGTACAATTACGTCATCAAATGGCATTGAATGCGGGATTTAGTAATTACCGTGATTATATATTTAAACTAAAAAATAGAGAATACAGCATTCAAGATTGTTATACATTTCATGAGTCTGTTGAAAAACATGTCATCCCGGTATGGAAACATGTAGCGAAACTCTTTAAAACAGAACTTGATATAGAAAAGTATCGTCCGTGGGATATCAGCCCCTGTACATTACAAACATCTCCGTTCAACACTTTTGTTGATTTGCTGGATGGAGTCGAAAACATGCTAGGTAAGACCGATTCATATTTTGAGGAGAGATTTCAACATATTCGTGGGCAAGAGCTGATAGATGTAGAGGAGCGAAAGAATAAGGCCTCAGGAGGTGCTTGTTTTACCTTACCGAAAACAAAAAATGTATTCATTTATGCCAACTTTAGCCCATCGTTTCATGCGATTAATGCTCTTATACATGAAGTTGGTCATGCCATCCATTTCTACAAACAGTTTGCGAATGAGAGTGGTATGCAAGAACGATATCTTCGTGAAGAGGTAGCTGAGTTGTACTCCCATAGTCTAGAACTCTTTTTAATAGATAAGCTTGATATATTTTATCCTGAAGATAATGAATGTAAGAAAGCACAAAGGGAACAAATGCATCGTGCATTTTCTCTGTTAATTTCTCCGCTTTCAGGTGACCTATTTCAACATTGGCTCTATACGAATCCAAACCATTCACCGGAAGAACGGGATGCAAAATATCTTGAAATCAGCAAAAGATTTCGGTATTCATCAGTTGATATTGCAGGTTTTGAAGCAGAAATTGGAGCAAGTTGGATTGAGTCTTTTCATTATTTTCAGTATCCTTTTTATAAAATAGAGTATGCAATATCACAACTAGGGGCGTTACAACTGTTTCAAATCTATCGTGAGGATCCAGCGAAAGCAATCGCTTTATTTAAACAAGGGGCAAGTGTGGATTGGAATGAATCGATTGCGGATATTTACCAGAGTACAGGTGTTCATTTTGATTTCTCTGAACAAACTATAAAAAATATCTCTGAATTCGTCATACATGTAATGGAAGAATTAAGTTAAAAGCTAGAGGGACTTTTCAAAATCAGTATTGATTTTGACCTTCTAAATCTATCAAAAACATAATCTCTAATTTTTGTTGGAAGAAGGGATTATGTTTCTGATAGAAGTCTATTGATTCTCAAAGTATCGCTTGTTTTTTATATGAGCAAAGCGTTTATCAATTTACTGGAGAAAGGTGAAGTATTCATTATATTGGGGTGATATGTGTAGTGAAAGGTTTGTTAGAACGAATAAATCGTGATATAAGTGCAGAAAAATTAAATGAAATATGGCCTGATTTTAAACAAGTTGCATTTGCACTTTCCAATAAACAACATGTGTATGTATTTCATCATCCTATGTTTTCGACAGCAGAGAAGAATGAATTTATAAAATTAGATTGGAATGAACAGTTTGTAGGAGATACTTTCATATTATATGAAGACTATCCAACCGCGATCGTAAATTTAGAAAGATATAGTGATTATGAAAGTATATATTCTCTTTTGGTACATGAACTTTTTCACGGATATCAGTTTTTACTGGGTGAAGGCAGGTTTCCTAATGAATTTAGGGGATTTCAATATCCAATGGTAGAGGAAAACATTGAATTAAGAACTAGGGAGAGACGTTGCCTATATAACGCTATTCACAGTGATAATGATCTTGATAAGAGACGAAATATACATCAATTCATTCATTTTCGAGAAAAAAGAAACGGTATGATGAATTGTGAATTCATGCAGTATGAATATATGGTTGAAAGTGTAGAAGGGCCAGCTTGGTATGTTGAAATGAAAGCCTATTCCAAGGTAGGTACAAGCTCCTATCAAAATACTTTGCAAAAATATAGTAGCTTAATTCTTGATACATATGATGCTGTCTCCAACATAAGAAAAAGCTGTTATAGTTCAGGAATGATTTTATGTTTATTATTAGATGAAATATATCCTGACTGGAAAACACGTTTTTTTAGAAACAAAGCAATCGTTATATGATTTTTTTAAACAAAGTATAGAAATTGAGATAGACCAAATACAAATGGATGAAATAAAAATAGAGGCAGAAACGAAAGAGATTATAAAATTGGTCAAAAAGCAGAGAGAAATAGAATTCAGAGCGTTTCATCATCAAGAAGGTTATCACCTTTTCATAAGGGGAAATATGCAAGTCGATATGTTAAATCCGATGAATCTTATTTTGGATGGAAATAAATTATTACATAGAGATTTTTTAGGTCTACGCATTCATAATAAGCAATACATGATTCAACAGCCGATCATATCTTACTTTAAAGAAAGGATTCAAGATATTGAACAGGTGCACTTCGTGATAAGTGAAAAACCGATTAAAAGTGAAGAAGGATGGAGCGTTTTAGGAGTAGGAAACATAAAAGGTGAATATGAAGAAAAGGGGAATTCCATATTTTTAAACATCAAATAAAGATGCTATGATCTTATTATTCAAGGATATACAAGGATGTTTAGTGGATGAGAATATAAATTACAGATGAATAGAAATTTTGTGATCACGTTTGAAGCGAGGTAGAAGGTAACAATGAAAAGATTATGCATTATTCCATGTGGGAAAAAGAAGATTTGGGATAAGTACCCTGATAA
>NZ_JBALQK010000322.1:0-2365 GCF_036965845.1 Bacillus sp. JJ1127
GTGTTATGGGGTGGTCTCTTTATGGAAATTAAAATTTCAGCTGTAGTTATTCAATATTTAAAAGAAGCTCTTTGTAATATTTATTGGTACAAAAATGACTTGAAAGGCTTTTTATTAAATTCTATTACAGATAAAACAATAATTTATAAAACGGATTGGAGTAACTATAAAAGACAAATTGTTTCAGACATTATCGATGAACTTATGAAGGGTCAAGAAAAAAATCTTGGAGATATTCGTAGGATATTACATGAAGTAACTCAAATGAAAAGTTTTCGTCATTTAGAACAAATCGAAGATGGGAAGCGCAAAGCTGAAAGAGCTAAAGCAGCTGTATATGATTTAAAAAGAGCAATTGAGGAGCATGATGCGCAGATAAAAGAGACAGAGGCAATAAGAAAAAGAAGAATGGAGAATATGGCGAAGGTTAGAGAAAGTCGAGCGTTATTGACACGTTTGGATGAGATAAAACAGAGGTATTCGCATTTAGTAATATCTAAGAATCATCATCGGAGAGGCTTCGAACTTGAAAAAATCTTATATGACACATTTGAATTATTTGATTTAGATCCACGGGCTTCATTTCGGAATATAGGTGAACAAATCGATGGTGCTTTTTCCTTGGAAGGAACGGATTATTTGTTTGACGCTAAATGGCAGAATTACCTGGTTAATGCATCAGATTTGGACGCTTTTTCGGGGAAAATTAGTCGTAAATTAGATAATACATTAGGGCTTTTTCTTTCAATAAACGGATTTTCTGAAGAAGCGGTTAAAATTTATTCATCAGGTAGAAGTACAGTATTACTAATGGATGGGGCAGATCTATTAGCAGTTTTAGAAAATAGAATTGATATGGTTTCTCTTATTGTAAGGAAAAGACGCTATGCTTCCCAAACTGGTAATATATACTTAAAAATAGGGAATGTATTAAATGGTTAATAGTTTATGGTAGTGAAGAGGGGGAGGCATTATTGTATTCTAGTGGTAAAAAGTTTGAGATGCAAGTATATGAAAAAATAAGGGGGATGATCGAGGAGAAGACATTAGGAGTGAGTCCTGAAAATTGGAAAGTTTTTTTAAACAAAGGTTATTATTCAAAAGACAGGGAAAAGAATATAATTACAGATGTATCAATTGAATTTTATATTAGTAATGGTCATAAACCTGCAATAATATGGATTTGGGAATGTAAAGATTATAGTAGGAAAATTCCCGTAGATGATATTGAAGAGTTCCATGCGAAATTAGAACAGATAGGATCAGATAATACTAAGGGAACAGTTATAACTTCTAAAAGTGCATTTCAAGAATCAGCGCTAAATTATGCCCGTTCAAAAGGTATAGGAATTGCTAGGTTGCTACCTGATGAACAAGTTGAATGGGTTTTATATAATCTGATGATTGGCTTCATAGATATACAAAAAAATCATAATGTATTAAAAGCTTTGACGAATAGAGGTTTTATTGCTCAAAATAAAAATTTTTATGGAATAAGTAGTGACGCAAAAATGAATAATGAGTCTTTTGAGCAGTATATTCAATATGAGGTTAAGAAGATTAGCAAAGAAGCTGGTACCTATAAGAAAATAAACAAGCCGAGTTTTTAATCAGCTTGTTTATTTTTATTTGCAATATGCCGCAATTCTATATAAAGTGTATTCATAAATTTTTCACTTTGTATATAACTCAGTCCATATTTATCTTTGCTGTTCCGTAATTTTTTGAAAATGTAGTCAAGGTAACTGCAATCAAAAAATGAAACATCTATTGTATTATGCGGTATTTTCCATATACTCACATTGTGTTTCTTTATATGTTTTTGTTGACCGAGTATTAAGATAGTCATTTTATATAGGAAATATTTACTTACTTTAGGGTTTATACGAAAGTCATTTTCTAATACGGAATATAAAGAGTTATCATTGAGAACAGGTTTATTAGTCACTTCTTCTTTAAGATGATTACAAGAGAATTTATGAAATGTACTATTTACTTCATGATCCTCAAAACTTGTTACTAAGAATTTCACTAAAAATCCTGTACTTTTATACAAAGATAATTCAATACTTTTAGATATAGCCTGTAATATTATATAGATACAAGTTGAGATATCTAATTTGTGCTCAGAATTATTTTGGTTATCCCCTGTATTCCCACTAAATAATTGTATTGCTGCTAGTTCTTCAGGGGAATAATCGCTGTTTTCTGGTAATATTAAATTTGATTCTTTATCCTTAGTTATGAATCGAATTAAAGAATAACAAAGGTTAGATAAAGAACTAACATCATTTTTTTCTAATGCTTTTATAATTAAGGAAATATAAGTTCTTAATATACCTTCTGTTTGTGAATCATTAAGGTT
>NZ_JBALQK010000322.1:2379-3483 GCF_036965845.1 Bacillus sp. JJ1127
TGAGTTGAGATATCATTTCTTTCAAATAGAAATAATGCAAGTGTATTTAAGTTAATAAAATAAAGTGATGTCATTTCTTCTAGATGTTTATTGTAACTTGCGTCAGAGACATATGAGCTTTGTAAAGGTATATATTTTAAAAGTTCATTTATAGATTTTTTTCCGTACTTAAATTTATGATCCTTTATTAATTTGATTATTAAACTAATATGATTTTGAAGAATAGTATTATATAAATTTAGTTGATATCTAGAATGCTTCGAAATTAAATAATCGTGTTTAGGCATAGGATCAAAAGTATTCATACGCGGACTATTTAAAAAGTAATGTAAATTTTTAAACCATTCTTCAAGATTTTCTTCGGCTGTTTTTCCTAAATCTTTTATGCAAACATAAGTAATCATTTGATAAATACTATCTATTTGATAACTAATCGTTTTGTATAAAAGGCGATTTGGGAGTTTACAATAAGTGAGCATAAGATAATGAAATCTAATTGCCTTGATTTTTTTCTCTAATGCTTGTGCTACTTTGATTGAACCGAAAAAGGACAAAGTCATTTTTAATAAAAATAAACATGAAAATGTTAATAAGATTGAAAACCACCCAATATAAGTAGTGTATTTCTGTGTAAAAGTAAGTTGAGAAGCAATTAATTTTTCTGAACTCATGACACCAACGATATATGTACCTATACATAAAGTAGAAACAGAAGTTAATAAGAAATAAGCTAAGTATAAATAGTTTTCAGTTAGATTTAATGAGGACTCGGACATATTTTTTTGTTCACGATAAATAAAATAGAAAAAGGGTATGCTAAGAGGTACCATAGCCTTTATAAATTTAGTAGTCGAGTCAATTAAATCTAAAGTTAGTTTGTCGTTAGGATAATTAATACCTATAATATTATATAAATTAGGTAAATTAACTAAGTTTATATCTAAAAATTTAATACTTAAAATGATAAGAAATATTACTATAAACAGTGTCCACCAAGATTTAAGTATAATGTTTACTAATGCTAGGGTGCTGAAAAAAAGCGTAGCCAAAAATTCAAAAATAACTCTAGTAGCTTCTATAAAGAAATGGATTTGAGTCAATATT
>NZ_JBALQK010000323.1:0-3724 GCF_036965845.1 Bacillus sp. JJ1127
AAACTAAGACAAAAAAATGTGAGCGCTATTTTATTTTCTTTTAAAATCTGCTATCATTCACTAATGAAAACGTTTGCGCCTAATTTTGTAATTAAATAATGAAATGGGGTAGCATGATGGAAAAACAATGGTGGAAAGAAAGTGTTGTATATCAAATATATCCTCGTAGTTTTATGGATAGTAATGGTGACGGAATTGGCGATCTTCGTGGAATCATTTCAAAGCTGGATTATTTAAAGAAACTAGGTATCGATGTAATTTGGTTGTCACCAGTCTATGAATCTCCAAATGATGATAATGGCTATGATATTAGCGATTATCGTGAGATTATGAATGAGTTTGGAACAATGAATGATTGGGACGAATTATTAAGTGCAATGCACGAACGTAATATGAAGCTAATGATGGATTTAGTCGTTAACCATACTTCTGATGAGCATAATTGGTTCATAGAATCTCGTAAATCAAAAGATAATCCATATCGAGATTATTATATATGGCGTCCAGGTAAAGGTGGGAAAGAGCCGAATAACTGGGGAGCGGCTTTTAGTGGGTCTGCATGGCAATATGATGAAGAGACTGATGAATATTATTTACATTTATTTTCTAGAAAGCAACCAGACTTAAATTGGGATAATGAACGGGTGCGAAAAGATGTTTATGAGATGATGGAGTTTTGGCTTAAAAAAGGGATTGATGGTTTCCGTATGGATGTGATTAACTTTATTTCTAAAGAAGAAGGATTGCCAGCTGTGAAGACAGAAGAAGAAGGTTATGTATCTGGGCATCAACACTTTATGAATGGGCCGAATATCCATACGTATTTGCATGAAATGAATCAAGAAGTATTGTCCAAATACGATATTATGACAGTTGGTGAAATGCCTGGTGTAACAACAGAAGAAGCGAAACTGTACACTGCTGAAGAACGTCAAGAATTGCAAATGGTATTTCAGTTTGAACATATGGATTTAGATTCTGGAGAAGGTGGAAAGTGGGATGTAAAACCGTGTTCGCTCCTTACTCTAAAACAGAACTTAACAAAATGGCAGAAAGCGTTAGAACATACAGGGTGGAATAGTTTGTATTGGAACAATCATGATCAACCACGTGTTGTCTCTCGTTTTGGCAACGATACAACTTATCGTACAGAATCAGCGAAAATGTTAGCGACAGTACTTCATATGATGAAAGGTACTCCTTATATTTATCAAGGAGAAGAAATTGGAATGACAAATGTTCACTTTGATTCAATTGATGAGTATCGCGATATTGAAACGTTAAATATGTACCGTGAAAAAGTAATAGAACATGGTGAAGATGAAGAGAAAGTAATGCAATCTATTTATATAAAAGGTCGAGATAATGCTAGAACACCAATGCAATGGGATGATAGAAAGCATGCTGGATTTACAGCAGGAGAACCGTGGATTGGATTAAATCCTAATTATAAAGAAATCAATGTAGAACAAGCATTACAAGATTCGAACTCTATTTTTTATTACTATAAGAAATTGATTGAGCTTCGTAAAAAACATCAAATCATTGTGTATGGAACATATGATTTAATTTTAGAGGAGCATCCATCTATTTTTGCTTATATAAGAACATGGGAAGATGAAAAGTTACTTGTAATTGCAAACTTTACCGACGATGAGTGTGTATTTGAAATGCCAGACGAGATAACATACAGCAACTTAGAGTTATTGATAAACAATTACAATGTGCAAGATGAAAAAATTGAGAGTATCGTCCTGCAGCCTTATGAAACGAGAGCATATAAATTAAAATAATGAAAAGCCTTGTGCAGTTTCTGACACAAGGCTTTTTTGCTTTACCATTTCAAAATTGAAAATCCATATGAGGGAAGTGAAACTTGTAATGCGTTTGTTTCTGCTGAAAACTCTTCATTTGTATACAAATTTATAATTTTTTTACCAGTAATATCAAAAGGTATAGGAGCTATAATTTCATGGTTGGTTGAGTTTAAAACAAAGAAGATTGTTTCTCCCTCATATGTTTTCGTATAAGAAATGTAACCCTGTTCATCGTTTGCTTCGATACATTGAAATGTTCCGTGTCCGCCAAATGCTTTATATTGTTTTCGTAATGAGATTAATGTTTCTATATGTTGAAATAATGTTTTATCTTGTTTATCTTCATCCCAAATCATACATTTTCGGCAACTAGGATCCATTCCTCCATCCATACCAATTTCATCACCATAATAAATGCATGGTGAACCGATGAAAGAAAGATGGAATACATAAAGTAGTTTTACTTTATTTTTGTTTCCGTTACAGAGTGTTAAAATTCTCGGTGTATCATGACTGCCTAATAGATGGAAGGCCGCTTCGTTCACATTCATGGAATATGAGTGAAGAGATGCTGTAATTTGTTCCATAAATCTATTAGCACTAATCGTTTCATGTGCAAAATAAGAAAGAAGGGCATTTGTAACAGGATAACTCATTACAGCATCAAATTGATCGCCTTGTAGCCAAGGAAGTGCATCATGCCAAATTTCTCCTAGAATATATACTTCAGGGTTAATTGCTTTTATTTCACTACGGAACTCCCTCCAAAATGTATGATCGATTTCATTTGCAACATCAAGGCGCCAGCCGTCAATGTGAAACTCTCGTACCCAATAACGTCCTACTTCGAGTAAGTATTCTTTTACATCTGGATGAGCGGTATTTAATTTTGGCATATATGGTGTAAAAGCAAAGGTATCATAATTAGGAAGTGGTTCGGTTACTACCGGAAACTCATGAATATGAAACCAATCCTTATAGGGTGATTGCTCGCCTTTTTTAAGAACATCTTGGAATTTATCAAAGAAGTATCCACTATGATTAAACACAGCATCGAGCATGACCTTTATGCCACGTTTGTGGCAGGCGTTCACAAGCTGTTTAAACATTTCTTTTGTCCCAAATTGCGGATCAATTTCCATGTAGTCAATCGTGTCATATTTATGATTGGAATGTGCGGTAAAGATGGGAGTAAAGTAAATACCAGAAATACCGAGTTTTACAAGGTAATCAAGGTGCTGAATGATACCAGCGAAATCTCCTCCAAAAAAATTTGTAGCTGTAGGGTTTGTGCTTCCCCAAGGGAGTGTATGTAATGGATTACATGTAGGATCCCCATTGGCAAACCGTTCCGGGAAAATTTGATACCACACTGTATCTTTTACCCATGAAGGAGCTGTAAAAACATCCTCTTTGTGTACGAATGGGAAGCAAAAAAAATTGCCAACGTCATCGTTAGGTAATTCAGAGAAAAAGCCACGTTCTGTATAAATAATCGTTTCAGCGTTATTTGTTAGTTCGAATCCATATCGTAAGCGCTTAAATTTTGGCTCGATTGAAACAAACCAATAATCAAATAAATCAGTTGATCCACTTTTTTTCATGGGTATTTGTGTTGAAATCCATTTTTCATTTTGCCATTCATATGGATCACCGTGAATAAGCGAAACTACGTCTGCATCATTTTTTTTCGTGCGCAGCCGAATGTGAAGTGTATTGTTATTGTAAGCGTATGCGTAATTATCTTTTGGTCTATGGTATATTGCTTCTTTAAACATATAGAAAATCCCCCTATAATCTTTTTATAAATAAGAATATGTTGCAAACGATTGCTTTTTAATATAGCTGTAATGTTGCTTATAAGAGTAGTATTCATTGGAAAGAAAGTCAATGGATAGAAAGAATAA
>NZ_JBALQK010000324.1:0-1217 GCF_036965845.1 Bacillus sp. JJ1127
TAATAAAATAGGGCATGTCAAAGGAGACGGTTCCATGAAAATCATACATGTTATATTTTATCATTTTCTTTTATGGAGTGGGTTTTCTATTGTGTTATTATTATCGAACGGTGATAAGTTCCATTATAAAGTGATGCTCTTTTTCGTATTCCTTTATTTAGCATATGTAATTGCTTATATTATTCTCAGTGCAAGAAAACAGGCTTTGTTTCTTACTTGTGCGAATAGTATGCTGTTTTTAATGATATCTTTTCTTTTATAAAAGTTAACGTTTATAAAAATACATTGTTCTTCCATTAAATAATTGTAATTCCCCTTCTAATTTTTTCGCTAAAAAACGGCAGAACTCATTTGCTTTTCCTTTATCACCAAACGTTGCAGTAGAAGGTAAAGAAAGTTGAATAAAAGTTTGCTCGTTTTCTGTTCCAATCCCTACATAAATAGAAGAATATCGATCATGACTAGATTTCAGTTCCAGCGTCGTGTCTGATGTATTGAGTATCTCGTAAGGAAAAGCAAAGTTTGCATATGCATAACTAACTTGGATGCCAGTCTGAGAGGTGATTTTTTTGTAATACTGAAAAAGCTGCTTTACATCTTCCACTGAAACAGATTGCTGCTTAGATTTAGGTACAAGTTTAATAAATGCATGTTGCATAAAAGGTTTCCTCCTGACTTCATGTATGTTGTTATTTTAACACTGTTGTAAATTTTTTGACAATTAAAGGGATCTATCTTTTTTTGTTTAATATATATGAGTAGAGAGTATTATTTAGAAAGGAGGAAGTAAATGTTTGAAAAATTGTATGATGAACATGAAAGTGTGCAGGTGCGTTTTTTAGGGTTTATGACACATGAAAATCGCTATGATTTTGGAGTCATCTATACAAATATGTTTTTTGGGAAGCCTCTTGTGGTTTGTATGCAAACAGGACGAGCGACTCTCCTTGGACCAGATGATGTAGAAAATGTTCAACATTTACAAGAAGTTTTCAAGCTAGGATCAGAGGAAGAGGCTGATGATTTAGCACAATTTTTTAAATTTCTTGTTCCACATACTTCCTTACATGCGGAGTATGAAGAATAAATAAGAAGAAACAGTCGTACTTATATGATATGGCTGTTTTTTTGTGTTATTATCTCATACTAATATAAATTTTAAAAAATAAATGTGCTATACTCAAAAACCTATTGACGCAAAAAGTATAACATATTAA
>NZ_JBALQK010000325.1:0-1856 GCF_036965845.1 Bacillus sp. JJ1127
CGCAAATAGCAGGATAAATATTAATCCCCCATTCTTCAATTCATGTGTCTTACTTTCATGCAAGATAAAATTTGCCCATATGTTCCACTTAGGTAACTATAAAAATTGTAATTTCTAAACAATAGTAAAGCCGCATTCTTTCATTAGAATGCGGCGAGATTCAATTACATATGTTCAATTATAAAATCAAAAAATTCTGTTTCAAACCCATTATTTTTTGATGGACTACAAGTATAAAACCCTATTTTCACAGGACAATTACCGCGATCTTCCATAAGATGCGCAATTCGAACCTGTTCCCAATCATCGCTCATTTGTTCAGTTCGCACATAAATGGTATAATCACCATTCTTCCGAATAATTCGGAAACGAAGCTGTTGTTTGACGAATTCATTTGAGAAATTTTGTGTCGACCAATCCGAATACCCACTATTCGTCACCACAGCCCCTAAATGTGATGGACCTTCAGGAATATATTCAAGTGATGTTTTTAACCAGCATTCTTCAGATAACATAACAAACAGCCCAGCTTGATCATATGTTGCCCGCGGATTCATACGTAATGAAACTTCAGCTTGAAAGTCTACAGAAACCTCTTCGTAAAATACATGACCATTCATCACTTCGAATCCATAATGTGTTTTTAACCAAAAATCCGTTTCTTCACTTGAATAAACAATAAATGCTTTATCTTTTACCTCATGATATTTTGGTTCATTCATTACTGTAAGTTGTTCTATATGATTGGGTATGTAAAATGTTTTCATAGTCCCTCCATAAAAACCTTTTGAGAGTACACATTAAAATTCAGTTAAGATCGGAAACTTATACTCATTGAAATGAATCTTATTACTGCTTCGAACCATTAAATACTTATTAGACTGAAATTCCTTATATGCTAAATCCTCAATTCCTAACTCATCAGGATAAAAGTAAAACTCAATTTCTGTAAATGATTCAGGGATTTCAGCACATACTTCATCTAAAATTGGTAAAATTGGTGCAAACACTCCAAATAACTTTAATGTTTCTTCTTTCACTTCATACACAATAAGTGCATCCAATTTCTCTGAATAATGTAGCTTGTCATTCCACCTAGTTTCGTACATATTAAAATAAAAAGAAGATTGGTAGTTTAATGTGGAAAACATATTAGAAAGTGGCTGGCTGTCCTCAAGCTTTTCTTTCATTAACTCTATATCTTCTTCATGAAAATAATTTAATTTTCGAAGTGATGAGCCTGTTGTTTCATCACTAGCATATGATAATGTCATCAGATGTTCTTTTATAACTTGAAAACCAAAATTTTCATATAGCTTAGGATGCTCTGTAAATAAAATTGTGCACTCATACTGGCTATCAATTTGTTGTAAAACTTCACAAAGAAGTTGTTTCATCAAGCCTTTCCGACGATAATCAGGATGCGTCATAACCGATTGAATTCCCGCCGCATTCACAGTATTACCATTTACACGGAGTGGTAGAGAAAAACTTGAAACATTAGCAATTACCTTTTCCCCATGAATAAATGAAACTGGCTTATATGTATGATCCCAGAATCCTCTCGCATCAAAATCTTGTAAGGTTTGCACTGAAATACCAAACACTTCTTCAAATAATGAAAATAACTGTTCTTTTCTTGGTTCTTCTACAAGAAAATTTTCGAAAATAGCAACATTCCCCATGTTGTCCCCCCATACATTCATTCCATTAATTTCATTATAGTACATTGTCGATTTATGTAATATAATGCTTTCAAATCAATATAGTATCACAAAATATAGAAAAAGAGTTTAATTTATTTTATATTTCGATTTTTTATACAAAACCTAAATAAAAGTATATTAGGATATTTA
>NZ_JBALQK010000326.1:0-2906 GCF_036965845.1 Bacillus sp. JJ1127
TGATTATACAGTTTTAATTTGAGGAAACGCTCCTAACTTCAAAATTCAAAGAAAAAAGAGCAATAGAGGATAAAGAATACCTAAAAAATTCACTTCGTTTTATATTATGCATAATTTGTTTCAATTGTATTATATCGCTTGTAAAGGTTTTAATAAATCGATAGTATAATTATATAACGTTTTAGTCATATGTGTTTTTTATAATAAAAATAAAGGAGGATATGATAAAAAGATTATAATCCTGCTAATGATTGTTCAATTTTTTATCTTTTTAGGTTTCAGCATGATTATTCTTATTTTCCTATAGGTAATTGCAAATTTAGATGTAAATCCATGTCATTTAGGATTACTGTCATCTTGTTATTCGATTCCCTTTTTCCTAACAGCCCTGTTTTTTTGGGGGGAGTTTCTGATTGAATAGGTCGGTATCTTATGCTTTAAGTTTTTATATTTGTATATTCTATTATTCAATTATTTTTTAACAGACATCTTTATTGATAAATTAGTAGAATTGTATATATCAAGAATTATTAACGATTTCTTCGCAGGTGCATTATACACCGCCGCAACAGCATCTGTTATCGATATGACGACTGAAACGAACCGTAATCGTTATATGGGAATGGTTGTTGCATGTATAGGGATGTTTAGTAATGGACCAGCAATTGGGGGATGTTAAGTCAGATTGGATATGTTGTCCCCTTTATGAAAAGAACATAGCAGGAAACAAGGAGGAACGGACCTAATGTTTTTAGCGCTTAAAGAATTAAAACAATCGAAATTACGATACGGATTAATTGGTACCATTATGATATTGTTATCATTTCTTGTACTTATGATATCAGGTTTAGCAAATGGTTTATCTCATGACAGTGCGTCTTCTATTATTGAAATGAAGGCAGACAAATTTATATTATCAGATGATGCCGAGGGTAAATTGTTGCGTTCTCAAATTAAAAAAGCAGATGTTGATAATGTACTGGTACAGGTTGATGAAAAAAATGCAGTTCCAATGCATATTAAAGTGACAACATTTGAAAAAGAAGGAAGTTCAAAAAAAGTTGATGTTGCTATTTTTTCAAGTAAACCAGATTCATTTATTGCTCCAAAAGTAATTGAAGGGAAACATAACTCTTTAGAAAACAATGAAATCGTTGTGGATGAATCTATTAAAGAAAAAGGAGTAAATCTTGGTGACGAACTTGTAGATCCTATTTCCAAAAAAGTGTTCAAAGTTGTCGGATTTACAGAAAATCAAATGTTTAGTCATACACCTGTTGTTCACATGAATGAAGATGTATGGGGTAGCATTGCACAGCCACATCAAAAAGATTATAATGTAATCGCTTTAAATACGGATAAAGAAATTAAGAATGCAAAAGTTGTGGATAAAAAAGAAGTATTGCAAAGTATTCCAGGTCATAAAGAACAACAAAGGACATTAACGATGATTGTTTCGTTTTTAATTGTCATTGCAGCATTATTAATTGGCGTTTTTTTCTATGTCATTACATTACAAAAAACACACCAACTAGGTGTATTAAAAGCAATCGGAACAAAAAATTCATATTTAGTAAAGGCTTTAGTTATACAAGCTGTATTTGTATCTAGTATTGCCCTTGTAATCGGCATCGGTCTAGTCCTTGCAGTACAGACTGTTTTGCCAGCTAGTATGCCGTTTTTATTAACAGCAACAACAATCGCGAAATTTTCAGGTATTTTTACTGTGATTAGTATACTAGGTACATTGTTCTCTCTATATCATGTATTGAAAGTAGATGCATTAGAAGCAATTGGAGGTGGCATGTAATGGTAACGAATACATCATCATTATTAAAGCTTGATCAAGTAAGTAAGATATATGGAGAGGGAGATACAGAAGTAACAGCTTTACACCCAATTACATTGGATGTAAAAGAAGGAGAATTCGTTGGCATTGTTGGTCCATCTGGTTCAGGAAAAAGTACATTGCTTTCCATTGCAGGTGCATTGCTCTCTCCTTCAAAAGGCAACATTTATATTTCTGATCAAAACATAACAAAATTACCAGAAAAAGAGATGACAGATATTCGCTTAAGAAAAATCGGATTTATATTCCAATTCGCAAACCTCGTACCTTTCTTAACGGTGAAAGAACAACTTCTGTATATCGCTAAGTTAAAGGGAGAAGATAAAAAAGAAGCGAGTAAGTTTGCAGAACAATTACTGAAAACATTTGGATTAGCACATCGGATCAATCATTATCCAAATCAACTTTCAGGCGGAGAAAAACAACGTGTAGCGATTGCTCGTGCGTTCATGAATAACCCAGATTTAATCTTAGCTGATGAACCTACTGCTAGTCTTGATTCAAAACGTGCAAGAGAAGTCGTTGAATTAATGAAACAAGAAGTGAAGAAAAATAAAAAAGCTGCGATTATGATTACACACGATGAAAAAATGCTTGATGTATGTGATCGAATTTTAACACTTCGCGATGGAAAATTACTATAAGAAAATGAAGTGTACGAGCACGTGTACAATAATAGGGAGGCCCATCAAGCTAACAGAACAGGATGTCCCCAAAACGAAAAAAAACTATAGAGATATAAAATTGTTTAGAGATATCTCAAAATATTAGCTGGATAAGCATGGGTACTACTCGTATATTATCAAGAGCTAAATTATAAAAATTATAATTTTGTAGCTATATAAGTACACATTGAAAAATCGACATAAAGCCTTTCTTTTTAGGTGGGAGAGAGCATCCGGCCATGTATAGAAGCGGTCAGATCCTTTTCCTGCCCCATACCAAGTGAAAACAAAGAGAGCAAACAAGTAGCGGTCACTTTTTGTTTTTCATAGCCGCGACTTATATGCTGGAAAATCAAAATGGATGTATATAGAACATAAAAAAACGCTATTCT
>NZ_JBALQK010000326.1:2975-8298 GCF_036965845.1 Bacillus sp. JJ1127
AGAATAGCGTTTTTTTATGAAATTTTCGAACCCGTAAAAGCCCGATTGGTGATGGAAGCTTCACTTAATAAAAGGCATGCTGGGAAATACGAGATTCCTAGCATGTCTTGTTTCATTAATCTTGTGGTACGACTGCTCTCCAAGTAGATAAATCCATATCTTTTTGCGTTACTAATGAGGCAGGGAAAATGAAAGTCCACGGTTTTGTTGTGTTTGCTTTTATTTCAAGGTTTGGTAATGTAAATGCACCGTTTGCAACAACTTGTTTTGAAGCATCAAAAATTTGTAGCGGGAGCTGTTCAAGCTGAATAGTTTGCTTACATCCGTTACGAATTAAAATGGTTGTATGAAGATCGCCATTTTCAGCTTGCTTCGCCTGTATTCCTAAAAAGTTAATTTCATCTTCTTTAAGAGGTGCTAAATCCGCTACTAACTTATGTAGCGCTTCTTTACTTTCTGCAGGTAATTGCGATTCCCATGTCGGGTCCAAATCTAAGCGATGCGGCGTTTCTAGTTCAAATGCTAGTTCCCAGTCAGTTTGGGAAAGAGCCGTAGTTGTCATTGTCTCTTGTTCGAATGTAAACACCCATGGCATATTTACATTTGAAGGAATATTGCCTAATGCAGAAAAATCGAATGTTTTACGTGCGCATAATTGCTCCTCTTTATTTAATAGAAGTAATGTGAATTTTTCTAGATGAATAGGTTCTGAGACACTGTTGCGAATAAAGGCGATTACATTGTATGCATTGTCTTGTTTTTCTATTTCAATTCCAGATAAAGAAATTTGACTTTCTTGTAACTGTGGTAACTCTTTATGTAAGAATTGGTAAATGTACTTTTGTTCTTGTGCAACTTCTCCCCAAGTAGGGTGAAAATATAACGTAGGTTTTACGTTTTTATTTTGAGAAGTAGTTTCTTCTTGTCCTAATAATTGATGACTAGAAACGGTTGTATCTTTTCCTTTTTTATTTGCTCTTTTTAAGAATGATAACATAAAAATTCACCTCAATATGTGTTTTGCGAAGCAGTTAAATGCCGTGCAATATATAAACACATTTCCTTTTCAAAATTGCCATATGTGTATAAGAAAATATCGAGACCTTCTTTTTGATAAATACGTGTTGGATCTTCTTGCTGGTATTGTCTTAGACCAATTCCTTCTTTTAAATGATTCATTGCTTCTAAATGGTTCATCCAGTTTTGATCAAGAAAATGTAATCCAACTTGACGTAACGCTTGCTCAAATTCTGTGTGACCGTCAAGTGCTTGTATTTTATCAAGGTGATTCGCAAGTGAATCTCCTAATACACTATGTAACTCTTCAATCGAGTTAATTGTGTTTGCTGATAATAGCGGCAGCTCTGATGTTGACATAACAGCCTGTAATTCGTTTGTTAAAGCATCGAAGTCCCATTCTTCTGGCACCATACCTTCTAGAAGGTAGTTCTTTGCGATAGCGTCGAGTGTATGCTCGATCATCGGTGTTGCGATTTCTATCATATTTGTCTCTTCATTTAAGAAATGATTACGAAGTTTATAGACGACATTACGTTGATCATTAATAACATCATCTAGTTTTAAATTGTATTCACGAATAGCGAAGTGGCTGCCTTCACAAATTAATTGTGTACGATTTATAAAATCATGGACTTTTGGCGTAAGGATGAGTCCTGTATCGTCTGCTTTTAATGATTTTTTTAGTTTGTCTATTTCTTCCTGTGCAAAGCGCTGGATTAAATCGTCTTCTAATGAAAGGAAAAATTGGGAACTACCAGGATCACCTTGGCGACCAGCTCTTCCTTTTAACTGATTATCAACGCGGCGTGATTCATGACGTTCTGTACCAATTACATGTAATCCACCAAGTTCGTGAACACCTTCACCTAACAAAATATCCGTTCCGCGTCCTGCCATGTTTGTAGCAATTGTGATCTGTCCTTTTTGTCCAGCTGTTGCAATCAAGTCTGCTTCTTGTTCAGCACTCTTAGCATTTAATAATTGATAAGGTATGTTTGCTTCATCTAAATAACGAGCGACCATTTCAGATTGCAAGATGGACATCGTTCCAATTAATACAGGCTGTCCTGTTTTATGACTCTTTGTAACCTCTTTACGTACAGCTTTATATTTACTATCAGCTGTCATGTACACCGAGTCTTTTTTATCTTCACGAATAACAGGGCGGTTCGTTGGAACTGGAATAACTTCCATATTATATACACGATTAAATTCTTTTTCCTCTGTTTTTGCTGTACCAGTCATTCCAGATAATGCAGGGTACATACGGAAAAAGTTTTGGATCGTAATGGATGCTTGTGTTTGGTTTTCTTCTGTAATTTTTAAGCCTTCTTTTGCTTCAATTGCTTGATGTAAACCATCACTTAAAGAGCGTCCATCCATAACACGCCCAGTGAAAATGTCAACAAGCATAATTTTGTCATCGTGTACGATATAGTCAACGTCCCGTTGGAATGTAACATGTGCACGCAATGCTTGAATCATATAATGATACAATGTTTGATGTTCAAGTTCATATAAGTTCTCGATGTCAAACAAATCTTCAATTTTTGTAATCCCTTCCTCTGTGAAACTGGACGATTTTGTTTCAGCATCATATGTATAATGAAGTGTGTCTTGAAAGGATTTAATAACTTTGGCACATAAATAATGTAATTCGGAACTGCTCGATTTTTTGCCGGCAATAATGAGAGGCGTTTTCGCTTCATCAATTAAGACGCTATCAATTTCATCAATAATTGCAAAATGGTACGGGCGTTGCACCTGACTTGATGATAAAGTTTCCATATTATCGCGAAGATAATCGAATCCGAATTCTGTTCCTATGCCGTATGTAATATCAGCTTCATAGGCGCGTTTCTTTTCATCTGGTTCAATTTTAGGGATGTTTAATCCAACTTGTAGGCCGAGAAATTCATGAACCTGACCGATTAATTCTTTATCACGTTTTGCTAAATAGTCGTTGACTGTAATAACGTGTACGCCTTTTCCTTCTAAGGCACGAACGTAGGTTGGTAAGGAAGATACGAGTGTTTTTCCTTCCCCTGTTGGCATTTCAGCGATATTTCCTTCTAATAATACAAGTCCTGCCATTAACTGCACATCGTAGTGACGTAATCCTAGTACACGTTTTGCAGCTTCACGAACAACAGCAAATGCTTCTACTTTTATATCATCAACTGTTTTTCCACTTTTAAGCATATCCTTAAATGCAGTAGTTTTTTGACATAGCTCTTCATCTGACAAAGTTTCGATATGCTTTTCTAATTTATTAATCTCATCGACAAGTTGTTCATATTTTTTTATTTTCCGATGTTGCGAATCGCCTAATAGCTTTTTTACTGACTTTAGCATGCTTTGTAACACTCCTCTTACTAACAACAATAGCTTCATTATAGCACATGTCGATAAGGGAACAGTATATAAATACAAGTTGAAAGACCGGCATAAAAAAAACGTTCCGTTTAGGGGGACGACCATGCATAGAAGCGTTCAGGGCCGTTTCCTGCCGCATATAAGGGTAAAAACAAAGGGGAAATGTAAGTGCATGTCATGTTTTATTTTGCCTATTAGCGACTCATATGTTGAAAAATGGACAAAAATATAGATTGCAAAAATATAAGACCATGTTGCAGCGATTATGTCATTTGGATTTTTTAAATGGAAAAAAAGAAAGAGAGTATTCAACATATAAGAAATTTGTTATGATAACTTAATGAGGTAAAGTGAAGCTTCTATTTATGAAAAGACTTTATTCCTGATGACGGAAGAATACGTCAATAAGGTTTTTTATAGGCAGTTATCGTTGTTCGATTGGACCGAAAATAGTGTGAATTTTACTTCCTAACTTATAAAAAAGGACATGTGGCAATTTAGGATGATTATCATGTATATATAGGGTATGTTGTGATGAAGCTGCATGGATTGGGAATATATATAGAAAGAAAAGAGAAGGAAAATGAATAAAAAGTTCGTAAAAGGAGCAGCAATTTTAACAATTACAACCTTTTTATCAAAGCTGCTGGGAAGTTTCTTTCAAATACCGTTACAAAATATTGCAGGAGATGAGGTTCTTGGAATTTTTCGCCTCGTTTTTCCGGTGTATATGATAGCTTTAACTTTATCAGTAGCAGGAGTTCCACTCGCAATATCAAAATTGGTTGCAGAGCTGCACGAAAAAAACGATCAAGAAGGAATAGCTAAATTATTTACTTCCGCTTCTATTATAGGTATTATATGTGGAACGTTAGGGTTTAGCATTATCATCATATGGTCTAATCAAATCGCAGAAATGCTTGGGGGACAAGAGACTAGGCTTTCATTAGTGATTACATCATTTGCGCTTTTACTTGCACCGTATATGGCGGTATATCGCGGGTACTTTCAAGGGTTTGGTGATATGGTACCAACTGGTTCATCACAAGTGATTGAACAATTTGTTCGCGTGTTTTTCATGTTAACAATCGCTTATGCACTTGTCATGTTGAAGGAAAGTAGCAGTGTTATAACGGGCGGAGCGATGGTTGGCTCATTTCTAGGTGTTCTTTGTTCACTTTTTTATTTGAGATGGACATATGTGAAAAGTTCATATCGTTATAAGACAAAAGCATACTCATTTCAAGACTTCAAGAGGGACGGGAAAAAGATACTGCGCGTATCGATTCCAATTGCGATTGGTGCATTATCCATGCCTCTTTTAAATTTAATTGATTCTATAACAATTCCAAATGTGCTAGATGAATCATCAATTACAATGCAAGCACAATTTGGTATATATAGCCGCGGGTTTGCATTTATGCAATTAATTGTTGTCTTTTCAAGTGCAATCGTATTTCCGCTCATTCCGTTATTAACATCAGCTTTAGCAAAAAAGGATATCGAGTTGGCGAAGATGATTGTGCAGCGTACAAATCAATTCGCACATGTTATCACCGCGCCGTTGACAATATGGCTGATTGCATTAACAGTTCCATTAAATATTGGATTGTTTACAGATGCAAAAGGAAGTGGCATGTTAGCTATCATGATTGGTAGTTCGTATTTCACATCATTTATGGTATTATCGACAGGAATTTTGCAAGGAATTAATCGCTCGATGCAAGCCGCGTGGATTGTTATTGGGGCAAGCTGTCTGAAAGTAGTATTAAATATAGTATTTGTTGGAAAGTTTGGAATAGATGGAGCGGCGTATAGTACATTTGTCACATATATGATAATCTGTATTGTGAATTATATCTATATACGAAAATACCTTGCTTATTCAATTGAAATGAAAGAATTTTTATCTGTAATTATTATATCT
>NZ_JBALQK010000326.1:8317-8516 GCF_036965845.1 Bacillus sp. JJ1127
TGTATCCTTGGAGCAGGGATATATGAGATATCTACTATAGTAAATGTAACAACTTCACGATTGGTTGCGTTGTTATTTAGCACCCTGGCAATTGGTGTTGTTTCATTGTTATATGTAATTTGTGCTTTGAAATTAAGATGGATAACGAAAGAACAAATCCCATTTTGGCGTAAATGAATGTATATATCAATTAAAAAAA
>NZ_JBALQK010000327.1:0-1241 GCF_036965845.1 Bacillus sp. JJ1127
GTGTTAAACTGATTACATTATAAGATGTCATTCATTACCATTTGTCTTTTTTTGTAACACCCTATTTGTTGCTCTAGAGCTCGCCCAACTCTAGGGCTTTTTAATTGGACACGTTTACCAAGTTGTTTATCAATAAATTCATGGTATTATTACGATGTCGATTCGACAATACCCTTACTCTAGAGCCTTAAATGACAAGCACGAGACCTGTCATATGCTCATAATTTCATAACATCTTTATATAAGATTTTTATAAGTTACGTGTTAAACTTGTAACATCTAAAGAAGTCATTCACTACCATTTGTCTTTTTTTATTACCCTGTTAGTAGCTCTAGAGTCCCCTCTAGGGCTTTTTCTTTATCTTCCTATTTAGTAGCCAGATACTTCTCGATGACTGCCACGCTATTATGTAATTCTCTAGCTTTTAAATCACGTATTATTGCGACGATCTTCTTTCGTTCGCCTTTGTCTTGCTGTTGTTTATTGTTCATTGTTCATCTATCTTTACCCTTGTCTTGATCAACTGAATGTACAACAACCTTTAATTCAAGGCTGTTCAATTCTTCTAACAAATCTTTAGCTCTATCCAATCCTTTAATCTCAATTTTTGCTGTTAAATTCGTATTCTTCATAACTCTCATCCTTTCAATACTTTCTTTAAGAGTTAGGCTGCCGCTTCTGCTCTTAACTACTAAGAAGAATTGCTCTTGCTTCTGACAGCTGCTGCTATTGGTGGATTGATGGGAATCTTCCGCAAAGGTAAGGTATCTGCATCAGCATAAGTTTGAGCACTCGAAAGAGTGCTTTTTTTGATTTTCTCAACCAACAAAATAGATAAATATGGTAAAACGGAAATTGGATGGGAGTCCATATACATATTATTAAAATTAATGTGGTTTTCAAATCGAAGGAAGGCACCTGTGGGTGTCTTTTCTTTTTTTCTTAAAGGACCTGCTCACTTAGATCCTAACAGCATAAAATAAACCGAATCCGTTATATGTGAATCCCTATATTTTTCCCTCTTACTTAAAGGAGGAAGTCTTATGAGCTTTGGTGGTAGTTGTGCCGGCGGCTTTGCTGGAGGATTCGCTTTACTCGTTGTCCTCTTTATATTATTAATCATAGTTGGGGCTGCTTGCTTCTGCTAAAAAAACATCAGAAAAGATACTCATAAGAGTGTCTTTTCTTTATGAAAAAATCCCCACACATTGTGCAGGGATCAAGAGTGAAATAGTCGGGT
>NZ_JBALQK010000328.1:0-3802 GCF_036965845.1 Bacillus sp. JJ1127
TGAATGTATTATTGTAACTATCTGTAAAAACAGGAGGATATAAAATGAGTCCAATTATTGATCATCCAACTCGGTGGGAATTGGAAAGACTATAACCTAAAGCAAACGACCCTATGCTTTCTACAGAAATAGAAAGCATTAAGCAATTAATAGAAACATATAAAGAAGTTCGAGACTCAGAAACCCTTTCAAAAATTATACAAAGTCTTGTGTGAGACTGGAAAGCCTTCAGTTGAAGAGTTGGTGAAACAATACTTTTACATCGAATTTGCTGATAATGAGTTTTGGAAGAATGTATTGTTTCAAATAAATAAGGATGTTGATGAGTATTTACAACTTGTGAAAGAGGAAGTTTAAGTCATTTATCTCGTAAAAGCCAGATTGGTGATAGAAGTTTCACTTTATATAAAAGAACACATAGAGGAAGTGTATGCAAGAAATGGAGCAACAGTACATAAAGGGTATACCATTTTGCAGCTTAGAATATATCAAAGTAAGCAGCTTATTAAAAGATTGGTTAACTGAAAAGAGAAATAAACCAAAGTTTATCGTTACGGCGAATCCTGAAATTGTAATGAGCGCTAACCAGACTTCAGCTGAATCTGTACGTTTCAAAAATATTTTATTATCCGCTGATGTAATAACGGCTGATGGAATAGGTGTTATACTTGGTTCTAAAATTTTGAACGGAAGATTGAAAGAACGTGTTACAGGTGCAGATTTAGCTCATGATTTAATAGAGTATTGTAATCAAGAGGGATACCGTGTGTTTCTTTTTGGTGCTGCACCAGAAAGTAATGAGAAAGCGTTAGAAAAGTTAAAAACACGTTTCCCACATGCTATTTTCAAAGGACAGCATGGATTTGTAAATAATGAGGAGATAGAAGAAGTTAAAGATCAAATTCAACAATTTCAACCACACTTACTATTAGTGGGGTTAGGATCACCTAAACAGGAAATGTTCATTTATGAAAATCTTCAAAAGCTAAACGTACCTTTATCTATTGGCATAGGGGGAATGATTGATATTTTCTCTGGTACAGTAAAAAGGGCCCCGAAGATCATGAGGGATACTGGGACAGAATGGTTATATAGATTAATAACACAACCTAAAAGAATAAGAAGGCAACTTGTACTTCCGAAATTTTTAATATCAGTTATGGCAGAGAGGGTTAGAAAGATAACAAGTTAATTTTCAAATGAAAATTGATGAAATCAAGGTATAAAGGGGTATGAAATACTATGGAGGCAATTTCCTCTGAAAAGGCTGCAGTTATTGTGGTTTTAAACAAGTCTTACGTTGCGGTAAGTATAAGGTAAAACTTGGTCTTAAAAAAGTTGAACGCCAACGATACCGTTGTAAAGACTGCGGAAAAACTTTTATATCGCACTCACAAGCCTGATAAATGGTTAGATCTCATCAAATGTATGAATGATAGTAGAAAGTTGCTTATTTCCAATTAATGAAACATATTACTCATTAAGAACGTATCAATATTAGACTTTCATTATTCAACGAAGGGGTAGTTTAATAAGATTCAGTAATAATTTAGTGAAAAGATATAGTTATATATGGTAACGTAAAGCCCAGATGGGACAGGGGATTTGATTTATTGGAAATAGTGTAAAGTAGGTGAATGGATTGGTAAATTATGAACAGAAAATAATAAATACAGAAAGAGGTTCCTTTGAAATCTTTATTAGTGGTAATGGAAAACCTTTGTGTATAACACACCTATATCAAGAATTCTCCATTAGAGGTTCAGTTTTTGCAAATTGTCTATCATCTTTTTACAAGGTTATCTTAGTCAATTTAAAACAGGCTGGAAATTCATCAAAGGCTCGAAACTCAAATGAACTGACAATGAATGAGACAGTTAAAGACCTCGAAAGCATACGAACTGAGTTAGGATACTCAAAATGGTCTTTTGCTGGACATTCTGCGGGTGGATTTTTAGGGTTAACATATGCTACCAGTAAACCTCAGGTTTTGGATTCGCTTATATTATGTGATACTTCCGCATCTAAGGAGTTTTTGAATTCAGAAAGTTGTATATATAATTTTAAAACTGGTCAACATCGTAAGGAGGTATCCAAGATATTTTTATCATTGATGTTACCCTTTGTTTCGAAAACAAAGAAAAGAATAGCTAATAAGAAGTTGATTGAACTGTCTCTCTATAAACCAGAAAAGTATAATGAGTATTTCAGTGAACAACCCTTTAGTAAAATTATTAGAAAAAGAATGAGGGCTTATAACAAAGACCTTAAAACATATGATGTTCGAGATAAATTAAAACATATTAATTTTCCTACTCTTATTCTTTGTGGTCAATATGATGTTCAATGCCCTGTTTTGTACTCAAAAGAAATGCATACATTGATTCCAGATTCTAAATTGGTAATTTTTGAGAAAAGTAATCATTTTCCTTTTGTTGAAGAGGAGGAATCTTTTATAACAACCGTTCGAGAATTTACCACCATCTAATTAATGTGCGAAAATTCAGATAAACGAAGACTGTGACTCTAATTTTTTGTTTCGTCAATATAGGTTGAATACTTAATCTCTCGTCTTTCTTGTTGTACTAATAGGTGGTTTAAATGACGAAGAAGCAACACTATTAATTAATGGAGCTATTTATTAAAACAATACAATAGGGATAGATACAAGTTATCTAATCCGCATCTTTCTTTTTAAATGGATATCGCACGGAATTAAACTTTCCAACTGGTGGGATTGTTCGAGCAATTCAAATGCTATGGTATATGGAAAGTAAGTGGTGGATTCATGCAAATATGGATAGGCATAGTATACCACCTACACGTTTTGCAGAGGAAATGATATGGATAGCTGAAAATTATCAAGAACTACATAATATGTTTGCTCATATATAACAGGGAGAGGGGAATTAGTTATATGAATAGAATTGGTATTATCGGCGCTATGCAAATCGAAATAGATCTGCTTTTAGAAAAACTACATATTCATGAGGAATATACAATTGCAAAAATGCCTTTTTATAAAGGAATTTTTAAAGGTAAAGAAATTATTGTCACCCGCTGTGGGATCGGGAAAGTCAATGCAGCTTCGTGTGCACAAATTTTAATAGATAAATTTGAAGTGGATTGTATAATTAACACAGGCGTTGCAGGAGGTTTACATCCTGACGTTAAAGTCGGTGACCTCGTCATTTCGACGAACGTTACACATCATGATGTGGCTAAAAATCAAATGAAGAACTTGTTTCCATTCCAAGAAACATTTATTGCAAATGAGGAATTGAGAGAACTTGCACGAAAAGCATATCATGCTAGTGATTTAGACATAAATGTACATGAAGGAAGAATTGTAAGTGGAGAGTGCTTTGTTGAAGATACAAAGTTAAAAAAGAAATTGCTCGATGAATATGCACCTCATTGTACTGAAATGGAAGGGTCTGCAATTGGACATGTTGCCTTTATGGATGATATACCATTTCTTGTAATTAGATGCATTTCTGATAGTGCGGATGATAAAGCTACTATTTCGTATGAAAATTTTGCTGAAATTGCAGCGAATCACTCTTCAGAAGTTATCATGCAAATGATTAAGAATATGACAGATGAAATAATAGTTTGATGTGCTTTAAAAGAAGGGCTTTTTTTATTATAACGGGTTCGGTAAAAATAACCATTTAAAAAGAGGTGCACTTAGCACCTCTTTTGCATTTATTTTAGTAATTAAATTAGCACCCAAATTGGTGAACTTTTGATCATATTAGTTTATTACTAATTTGTCCTAACGGTTTCTTGGAGTTTTTCC
>NZ_JBALQK010000329.1:0-366 GCF_036965845.1 Bacillus sp. JJ1127
GATTTATTGAGTACCGCGTTTAGTTTGAGAAATTTTCATTTTTCATTTCATTGACTTTTTAATTTGATCGGCCATAAACTCTAATACTTTATCAGTTATCTTTTCAGGAAAATAACCTTGTCTTTCTAAGAGAATGTTTTCAATTACAAATTTACGACGTGTCCAGTATTCATAATCTTTCCCTTGATTTTTAGCAAGTTCTTGATAGTCATTATCTACTTCAGACGCTTTGTTAAATAATCGTAATCCATAATAAGGATTACTTCGCATGCTTCGGACCACTTTTAAAAGAAGGTATAAGTCGAATGTATGATAGGTTTTTCATACGCTTACATTTAAAATAAAATCACGATGTTTATAAAAAAG
>NZ_JBALQK010000329.1:419-3720 GCF_036965845.1 Bacillus sp. JJ1127
ACTTTTTTTAAATGGATTTATTTTCTGTAGAGTAAGGATCTGTAAGTTGTTTTTAATCCCTTTAATGTGTTGTTCCAGAATCGTGAATATTACCTACTTAACTATCAAATGCTTGCCGACAGCTCTTTCCCGTCTCTCCTGCTTCTTGTACCTTATGTATACTCAAAACAAATTACTGCTTTTCTTAATTTTTTATTGAAAAATAGGTATATACGATTCGCACCATAAGCTTGAAAATAATAGCCTGTAGCAAATCCAACATATGTAAATGGATGGCCATCTTCATCTTTTGGCACATACAGTAGATTGGTATAGTCAAAAATTTCGTCTTCGCTAACGCAATCTTCCAATAATTCTTGCCCTTCTTCTGTCATAAAACGTATATCATCCAGAATTCCATTTACCTCGGGATAATCTAATCCCCAGCCATTTGTTTGCTTTTCGACAAACTCTTGCTCCAATGCTTCTACGGATGTAAATTCTTTTCCAAAGCTAGAATAAGGATACATTTTCTGATTACGTTGGAAAAATTCTTTACGGATTTGATAGTCTTTTTCATTACGTACATAGGTTTTCTCTATAATGTCGGAAGGGTTTTGCTCAATTTCAAAGTAATTCCAATCTGCTTCAAATTTATACTTTCCGTCAACGACATCAAAGCCTAACGTATCTTCTTTTGTAAAATTCGTGTGAAACGGTTGGGTAAAATCGCCAACGCACCCGTCGTGAATTTCCTTTGCTGACACAATATGTACCCATTCGTTCCATTCAGGTTCAATGCATTGTAAATTTATAGAGCAAATGGGTAAAAAGTGTTTTTTATGCTGTTCCAAATTATCATAAAATACTTCTTCATATGCAGGAAACGGTTTAATAAATTGTTTAGAAATGTTCATCTTTTCCCCCATCTTTATACAAGGTTTTTGTTTAATTTTATCATTTTATCTGAAACGCAAACAAAAAATAACCCTAAAATTCACTTTTATTGTATATTTTGAAGTTAATTTACGTCTACTCACCTCAAGCATTGTATTACTTCTATTTCTAAAACAAAACAGACTGTAGGCAAACTCGATTTTCATCAAGTTTGTCTACAGTCTGTTTATGCTTACTTGATTTCAACCTTGTAGTCTCCATCAATTAGCAAGTACCATTTACCTGCACCATATTTTTCTTTACTTACTTCAAACGCTTTAGTACCTGTTACTTGGATATCTGGGTTTAGGTCACTTAAAACTTTTGAGTTATCGATATTTGTTTCAGTTGCGTAACTTGCACTTGCTTCAACATCAGCATCATATTTAGTTCCCTTCTCATCTACTAATTGAATAGTTGGCAATGAGAAAGAATTTACTGGTTTATCAGAAGTGTTTTTCATATTGTATTGAACTGCTACAATAGTACCACCATTACTAGCATCTTTTTTAACAATTCCAGGTCCAACAGATGCTTTTTCTTCTACTTTTGTAACTGTTACATCAACCTTTTTAGCTTTTACAACTTCATTGACCTTATAAGTTTTGGCTTTTTCTGTTTTAGTTTCTTCAGAATCTCCTCCACCGGCAACAGCTACTACGATACCGATCACTACAAGGGCAATAATACCTAAACACCCAAATTTAAAAAACTTCTTCATTTTATTGAATTCATTAACTGGAAGAAGTATTCAGGTTTATGAGTCTTATTTAGGTTATACCATGCATGTAATGTGTCTGGTGCAAATACATCTAATTTTTTCAGTACTTCCATCGTAAATTCCAGAGGTGCTACTCCTGATGCAGTAACCAAATCCTCACCAGATACCGCAGGTTCCATCTCATAAAATTTTTCTCCTTTATAATTAGGACAGACCATTTTAATATACTCTAAGTCATTGCTTGTGTGCTTTCTAGAATCTAAGTATCCCATATTCGCTAGGGCCTCAGTTGCGCCACAAATTGCAGCAACAATAGTGCCAAGCTTTAAAGTTTCGCCAATTTTTTTCAAGATAGGTTGATGAATATCTTCTCTCCAAGTATTCCCTCCAGGTAAAACTAAAAGATCTTTACTCTCAAGAGTACATTCATCAAGGGAAATATCTGGTTTTATGCTCAGTCCTCCCATCGTAGTAATAATTTCTTTATTAGCTCCTACTGTAACTACTTTTAAAGGTGCTACATCTTTTTTGAAATATCTTCCTGAGTTTAATTCAGCAATTAAATATCCATATTCCCAGTCTGACATTGTATTAAATACATAAAGATAAACTTTTTTTGTTTGCATCCAATAACACTCCAATCACAATTGATATAACCTATTATAATATAACTTCCCTGACAGCTAACGTCAGGAAGACTGCGTTATTCCACAATCTGCTCCTTTAATGGAATAACATGACCGGCATTTTTAAACGTTTTTATTGTAAATGTCAAAAATACCTGTCTTTTGGTCGAAAACAAGTATTTTTCTATATTTAAAGATTACTATTGAATGTACAAAGCACTACACTACGTTTAAAAACCTAGTTGTGTCATAGAGAATGGATTTTTGAGTGAATAATAAAGTGGCTTCATTTGAGAGCCAAGTAATGAAAATGAACCCTCATAATAAACATAACAAATAGAGCATTTGCATTTAAACTCCATAAAACTCAAATGTATTTTTTTCTAGACATATTGCTTCATCGGAATTTTTGATAATAATATCAAAATGTTGACTGTATGGATGCATAAACACTTCGTACTGAATCCGACGTTCTTCATGAGATTGCCTTAAATAATTAATATTGGCTCCCCTTTCAGCAATATCACGGCTAGACCTTCTCATTAATTCTGTTTCACCATCTGTATAGAAGTAAATTTTCAAATCAAATAAATCGGGATTAATAAATGCGACACTCATTCCTTCTACAATCGTCACTTTGTTTTTTGAAGAAATCAACTCGCTTTTCATATAATGCGTATCTATCGTATAAAAATCTAAACCAGCTCTTACCATCTGAACATCTCTTTCTAAAGCAGACAAATGATGCGCTGATGGATGACAAGCCGTCATTTTATTCTGATGATTTTCGTTTTGATATGTATAGTGAATAATTGCATGCTTTCGTATGTCCGAACTAACAATGTATGGATCTGTATTAATATAATTCACTTTATTTTGATTTAGTAGGTCTACAAGCATATTGGCAAACGTTGTTTTTCCAGCAGCCCCATGTCCTGAAATACCAATAACAATCTGTTCATCAGTCATACTAACCCAATTTATGATTTCTTGTAATAACTTATCCATCCTTCTCCCCCTTTTACTAATATACTTTATT
>NZ_JBALQK010000330.1:0-1140 GCF_036965845.1 Bacillus sp. JJ1127
TGTTTTTTTGTAAAATAGTTAATAGTTTCAAATTCGCACAGTTCATCCTTGGCTCCATACATAATATATGTATCTGTATTCCATGTATTAATAGGATGTTCTTTTACATAGCATAAATAATCCCAATATAACTTTTGACCAACAGGTGTTTCTATAGTCATTTCTTTTTGCAAAAGCTCTGGTGTTACATTAAACCATTTCATCATATTTTCGATAATTCGTTCCATATTAACTACTGGTGATAAAAATAATGCCTTTTCTAACACATCATTTTGATAGGCTAAAAGGCTAAAATAAGCTCCCATACTACATGCAAACACGCTTACTTCTTTCCAATGTTCTTTTGCGTAATTCATAACTATAGATAATTCACTAACACAAAACTGTACTTTGCAAGGAGTATTATCATTTTTTCTTTCTCCATGCTCAGGTAAATCAAAGCTTAATACTTGATAACCTTTTTGATTGGCTTCTTCAGCTAATATTTCAATAACTGCATCTTCCTTATTTGACATACTTCCATGTACTGCAATAAAAATTTTTTCACTCTTTTCTCCCCATAAAACTGCGGGAATATTACTAATTTTAAAATTGTCTTTAAGCATATTTCCTCCATAGAATAAGACGTATGGGATTTGCAAAAAATCACATGCATTTTATATTCTTCTACTTAATTTAAATAAATCAAACTATTCATAACTTAACACAAATTAATTATAATATCTCTCTATATCTGTATAACATAGTCAACTTTATATTTTAAACCTTTCTTTTGTCCACCTCTTCAGAAGCTTACAAGTTCTCTTATTTTGATTTCTTATTGAGCTAACCTGCACCGTTAGTGGAAGAAGGATTTTTAAACAACTATATTATTTTTTAAATGACTTTATTGTAAATTAAACAACTTTATTATCTCTGCACAATTAATCCATTATTAGCTGATCATGTTACACGAGAAGCTGAACATTTTTTATTGATGATTCACGTTTTAGAACAACGATTAAAACAAAAACAAGCGGAACAATCTACTCAATAGTTAAATATAGTAGAGAAAGGTCTTTTGTACGTGTTTTATTACACCTGGATGAGGTGCTCTTTTCATGTAAATAACACGTACACTGTAACTCAATAATTTTGATA
>NZ_JBALQK010000331.1:0-1503 GCF_036965845.1 Bacillus sp. JJ1127
TAATTACAATGATTACCTTACTTTTTCTACCGCAGGAATATAATCTTGCAATAATAAATCATCAAGTCCCTTCCCAAGATTGATATCCCAACTAGCATAATTAATACTTATACCTTCTTGATATAGTGCTTGTGCACATTCTAATAATGTTCTTTGAACATCAGGGTTTGTAATCATATCCATATCTAAAGCGAAAGTCGCCTGCTTAACACCCATTTTTTTTAATGGCTCAATTAATATTCTCCAAACTTTAACTCCTGGTATCGATACAACTGTAGTACCATACATTAATTTTTCTTCATTTGTTAGAAGTTCATCTAAGTTCTCTGCAGATATATCAGCCTTTAGACTACCTTCTGTAATCCATACATTATCCTTTTTTATTAATTCTCCACGCTCCCAATATTTCAACTCACGACTTGGCACTGCTACATGTATCGGTAATGGGTTTCCAGCTCCCGTTCCATGAAACTTACCACCTGAGCTAACCCAAATGTATTTACTCTCCAATTTCAGCTGTACTTCACCTATTTTTTTACCTTCGTAATCAATTTCATACCATTCTTTTACGTCTACTTCACCCTTAAACAAAGACTCTATCTTACCATTGATTTTATAAGTTACTTCAATGATATTAGGTTGCTCAATAACAGCTGCTTGAAAGCTAGGTTTATGATCTCTCACAACTGTCACATATTTTGGATTATCAATTCTATACTGAAAACCACATATTTGATTATAAATATTCCTTTGTGGAATTAAGAGAGAATCTCTCCTACCCGCAAATGTAAAATACCTTCCATCTTTTGTTTCTTTTGCATAGAATCCAGGTATCCCTACAATCAAACTTGTTTTACCGCCAGCTTTCTTGATTATTTCTTTCGTTACATCCCAAGGTTTCATAGGAAAACTTTTATAATTTCGTATATTTATTGTTTCTCTTGCAATCCTACGCTCAGGACCAGTTAACATTTCAATATGTTCTTCTCGTAGTTCTAGTTCTTGCAGAAACATGTAATATAAAACATCTAAAATATAATCATTTTTCTTTTTATGTTCCTTTACCATCTGATCCAGCGAAAAATCATATCCCCTTTTTTGTTTTTCATTGACTATATGCAAATAGCCAGCTTCACCTAGTTTTGTATCTGATTCTATTCGCCCACAGATTATTTTTGTCTCTGATTCATTCACCATACACCATCCCTGATGACCACATATCGGGCAAGTTGTTCTATAGTATTCAAACCATCTTTCATTGCTACCTTTGCTCATACTTCTTGCTGGCCTTAAAACTCTACTTACCGCTAATTTTTCTATCGACATAATATCTCTCCTTTTCCATTAAATTAATAAAAAAAGCCCTTTGGAATACGGAGGTTAAATACCACACAAATGTGTAATTTAATCCGTAACCCGAAGGGCTTTATGTAATCACTAGAAAATAAAACAAAAAATTGAAAAGAGTATATTAAAAATATACTAAATTTTCCTAATTTAATC
>NZ_JBALQK010000332.1:0-1760 GCF_036965845.1 Bacillus sp. JJ1127
GTTTGTAAGTATGATAAGCGGAATTGCAAAAAGAAATCCAAATAATATGGCAAAACTAATGTATAGCATCGCCGGATGTGTAGGACCAAAAAACATTAAAATTCCTGGTGATAAGAAAAGGAGCGGTAATAGAATTCGCTTTCCGTTTCCTCTTATCGGTTTATGCATAGATCGATAGCGCCTCCATAAAATCAATAATGCAATACATAAAAACATAGTTATTAACGAAGATGTATCTCCCATACGTTTTTCCTTCTTTCCTAAAATATTTATCTATTACTATCTATATCGTTTTTTATACTGTTTGTTCTAGAGAAATTTTCCGTATGAATATACCGCTAACTACAAAATAAAACACTGTTAATCCAATCGAAATTGTTATAAAAGACGATATATTCATCAAAACTCCACTTTTTGTAAATATTAATTCCTTTATTCCTCTTCCAATGAAAAGGTTAATCCATTTACAGCCATCTTCTTCTTATATTTTTTCGTTAACCCCTCTGCTTCAACTGCAATTCTTATTCTTTCCCCTCCTTTGTAATCATTTGGATCATGTTCATCAGCTCTTCTTTAGAAATTTCAAGTACCTTTGCCTCCTCCCAAACTTTAGGCAAAAATTCAGTCATAAAAGCACTTTGCCGCTTCTTTAATACAACTTCCTTTGCTCCCTTTGCAACAAACATTCCGATCCCTCGCTTTTTATATAAAATACCTTCATCGACCAGTAGATTTACCCCTTTCGCTGCTGTCGCCGGATTGATTTGCAGCATCTTTGCAAATTGATTTGTTGATGGAACCTGTTCTTCTTCAAGCAGTATCCCCTTTAAAATATCTGCCTCGATGGTTTCTGCAATTTGTATGTATATTAACTTATTTTGTTCAAGTGTCGATTTCATCCTTTCACCACCTTAGGTTCATAGGTTCATTACTTATGTAATTAACCATACCACAAGAATCTATTTCCATTCAATATTTTCCCATAAATTCTTTCGAAAAAAGAAGTATCATACGTTAAACTCACATTCAAAACATACACATTTTCATCAAAATTAAAAATTTTCACTTTTTATGTTTACAATTATCCATTAATTGTATATACTTACTAACATAAGAAAAATATTCTAAAAGGAGGTCGAATGAAATGATGAAATTACAATTAAACGCTGCATCTGTTTTACAATTGAATATAAGTTCGACCAACCTAATGGAGAATTGAAAATCGCTTAGTATTTTCTTTAACTAACAAATTCGCCACAGGAGGTCGTATACTTTCCTGTGGCTTTTTCATGCCTTGTCACAGGAAAACTATATCTTCCTGTGGCTTTTTTGTGCGATTTTTTAGTCTCTTACATTATTTATTAAAGAAAGGAGCAACATTCAATGACTTTTCGCGTATTGTTTTTAAGTATTACCATTCAAAGAAATCTATTTTCTGAAAGTGAGATTCAGCACCAGCAACAAATTCAAAAGGCTATGGATGAAGTAAAGGAGCGTCAAATCCCTTATTGTAATTATCTGTAATTCCTTTATGAAAGGAGGAATTCATTTATGACTTTTCACATTTTCTTTTTTACGATTACTCTTCAGAAAAAGACTTTATCTGAGGCTGAAATTTTTCGTGAACAACAATTAAAACAAGCTATGGATGAAATAGCAAATCACAGAAGTTCTTATTACAATCAAATGTGTTAAAAAATAATTAATAAAAGGAGGAATCTTCTTATGAAGTTTCGAGTATTCTTTTTAACGATTACAAT
>NZ_JBALQK010000333.1:0-3958 GCF_036965845.1 Bacillus sp. JJ1127
GGTAAAGATAGTTGTCGCACTTCTTCGCCTGCGTCGCCAAGTATGGTACGCATGTAGTATTGGCTACACTCCGTATCCTCCTGGCTTCCGTGTCTTGAACTGTTCGGCTCTCTTTAGCTTCTTTTTGAACACGCACGAATAGGAAGGTGGTTCACATGACATTACAAGTTCCAACAATTTTAATTGGTTTAGGTGGAATCGGAAGTACTGTTACCCATCAAATATATGAAAAGTTGCCAAAGGAACGACGCAAAAAGGTAGCGATGCATGTATTTGATACAGATGTGAATACGCTAAGTAAGTTTGAACATATTCGTAAGTTCAAGACACAAACCAGTTCTAGTAAAACGCCTCGAGAATATATTGCGGAAGATCCAACGATTCCAGAATGGTTTCCGATGGATCCTACTATTTTAGATAAGCCGTTAACAGAAGGAGCTGGCCAACTTCGTGTGATTTCACGCCTTGCTTTACGAGCAGCGATGAAAGAGGATAAATTAACTGCTTTTTGGCAAGAAATCGAAAAGATTTTTCCTGTCACGAGTGATCAAACAGAGTATGGTGTTCGTGTTATCATCGTTACGTCATTAGCTGGTGGCACTGGTTCGGGTATGTTCTTACAAATTGCGTTGTACCTACGTGAAATGCTTCGCAAGAAATTGCAACATCATAACATTTTAATTCGCGGTGCTTTTTTAATGCCAGATGCACTTGTTAAGACGCGTACCATTAGTGTGAAAGAATTTGAAACTGTTCAGGCAAATGGTTATGCGTCATTAAAGGAGCTACATGCGATTACACTTGGCTCTACAGGCGAATTATCAAAGCGTGGCGGTGTCACAATTGAATTAGAGTATCGCCCGGATCAAGTGGATGAAGACGGAAGAACGAATCATACAATTAAACCACACCATTTACCCTATAATTACTGTTTTTTATATGATTATGAAAATTTACATGGTCATCATTTACACAATCTAACGGATTACATGGAACAAATGACAAATACGATTTATTTACAGTTATTTAGTCCGATGTCTATAAGTCATTTTGCACAAGAGGATAATCAAATTCAGCAGTTGGCGGAATCGAACGGAAAAGCACGCTACTGCGGTGCTGGAACTGCAAAGCTTATTTATCCATATGAGCATGTTTTAAAATATTGTGCCTTAAAGTGGGCTGTGCAAGGATTAGATGAATCATGGCTTCATTTAGATCAATTGTTTCAGGAGAAAAAGCAGCGTTATGAACAAGACGTTCGCCGCGGTATGCAACGTGAGAAGCCAGAGCGTGGGAAGAGTTATTTAGAAGATTTAGAGCATCTTGCTACTCGTCCGGAGCAAGCGCATATTTTCTATAGACAAATGTATAATGAAACACGTGAAGGTGCAGAGGATGGGAAGGTTGGCATTGCGAAATCAAAGTTGTTTTTAGAAGCGGTCGAAAGTTACGTACAGCGTACAGTACAAAAAGATGAAGAGTTAAACAGGTTACAGCATGAGTGCAAAATATCTGCTGCGAAGCTTAAAATGATGGAGCAAATGAAGGGGGAAGTAGCAAGAGTTGATCACGCTGTCAGGTTGTATGCATATGCGATACCGAGCCGTGTGCATGAGCATGTGACGACACTTTTATATGACATGATAGAATCAGACCGCTATACGCCTAGTGGATCAGAGGGACAGTCATACCAACTAAATACATGGTTTTTAAAGAAAACAGAAGCTGTTCATCCAGTGGCTGCTCGTTTTATGTTGTATGAGATTCGAAAGCAATTAGTAGAGAAAATGAATCGATTACATGAGAACAATGAACAAAAGCGTAATCTCATTCAAAACTATGATAAGAAATTTAATGTAAGTAATATTGATGGTACAGTAACAGCTGTGCGACGTGTTGAACTTGCACAGCAACAAGGCTGGTTTGGTAAAATGTTTTATAATCAGCAGCGTATGTTCCGAAAAGAATTTGAAGATATCGTGACGCAATACGTGCATAAGTTAAATGAATATCGCAAAGAGATGTTACTGGAACTCGTTTATCAATCACTATATCAGGCAGTAAATAAAATGATTCAACATTGGGAAAGATTCTTTGACAATTTACAAGAAACACGTGAAAATTTGCTGTTTGAAATTCAAAAACGCAGCAAAGAATTTGAAGGGAAAACAAATCCAACGAATGTATATGTGTTAGCAGATGAAAAACTACAAGAAAAAATATGGCAAGATATGCAGCAACATTTAAATTTAGGTGTGCTTCCAAAGGATATATCAGCAGAGATTTATATGAGCTTGTATGCGGAATATTGCCGCGATGCCCAAGCGGAGGAAAGTCAATCGAAGAAGGTAGAGGATTTTTATCGGGAGCATATTTTAACGTATTGTTATAACGAGCTCGAAGTCCGATATCGTGACAAATTAGAACTCAATATTATTGAAGCATTGCGAAAAGAAGCTGATTTTAAAAAGCGTGATCGTAATGAATATGTGAGAGAAAAAATTGAAGATCTCTTCCATTTAGCAAGTCCATTTATTCCGAAAGTAGCTCATCATAGAGAGTTACAGTATTGGGGAGTACACCCATCACTAAAACAAGAATTACAAGAAGAACTTCTGCAAGAAATGTTTCAAGAAAAGGATACAGTGAATGAAGCATTTTCACCATTTGAAGTCATTTGCTACCGTGCTCATTATGGATTGTCACTGCAAGATTTTCCGAAGCTTTCATCTGGGCATATCGCAAATGGATGTATGAATGACAAAGGGGATTATTTTCAGTCTTATTATCGCCGTGTAAATAAATTAAATATTAAAAAATCGAATTTGACACCGCATTTAGATAAATATTGGCACTTACCAGCTTTTATGCCGGACTTAAATGCAACTCAGACGAAGTTAGATTATGATAAATGTAATCGTGCTCTTCTTTATGCATATATGTACCGGTGGATTAGTCTTGTCGCTGTTGATGGTCAGTTTGTCTATCAATATAACGGTGTAGGACGCAGCTTTTTAATTCAGTCCATGGGGAAAAATATTTCAAGTGAAAGTTATAAGTTACATCGGGCATTGCTTCATAATCCGTTTATTTATGAAAATATTTTGTCTCGTTTTGAAGAAGAACAGGAAAAAGCAATGATTCAAGGTGGACATTTGTATACACAGGCCTTTGTATTAGGGGCTCAGGACGTAAGATGGCTTAGAAAAGAGCACGTTCATAATATTTTAGATATTATTTTAATGTACGATCGGGAGGCAAAATACGATCCAACGTTAGAAGAAACATCAGATGAATTATTGCGATTACTTCTTGATGAAATCGAGTTGTATTTCCAAAATTATTATGGAACAGGTGCAGATATGGTTGCAAAGAAAGAGAAAGAGATGTTTGTAAAACAACTATGGGACCGTTCACATGCGAAAGGGTATGTTGATCCAAATAGTGCGCCTTATAAAAAATGGCAGCATTTGTTACATGTTCAAGACGAAGAACAAGATACAAAAACGAATGTGTAGGGGAAAGATAGGGAACCCTTAAGTATGGAAATACTATTTTTGAAAAGAGGGGTTCCAGGTGCCATTTTTAGGAAGTGTGTATCAAATATTTGGATTATATCCAGAGATTTACCATGCAATGATTGCAATGGAAATGCAGGAAGAAGAAGTACGTAATGAGCAGGTAGAAAAGAGCAATACGGAAATGGAAGATTAAAAAACCATGCAGATGAAAATCTGCATGGTTTTTCTTAATGATTCGCTTTTTGAATGAATAATAAAAAGTAAATTTGTGATTTGAAATTTATATTATGAAAATAATAGAGGTAAGATAAGATGAAATGGTTATTGTTTTTATTTCACAAAAATAATTCCGGCTATTGAATAGTTGAGTACACATATATTCTATAGGAGAAAATGAATAAAATATTAATATTAGAAAAATAAAACAACTGATACAC
>NZ_JBALQK010000334.1:0-2530 GCF_036965845.1 Bacillus sp. JJ1127
CTCCCACCTAAAAAGAGGTGGTTTTATGTCGTTTTTTTAATTGATGTATATATAAATACCAAGACATCAACATTAATCATTCTACTTTAGGAGGTATATGATGAAAAAATTATATAATGCATCGTTTACATATTTAATTATCGGTTTATTATCAGGTGTATTCGCTCGAGAATATGCAAAAGCAAAGGGCATTCTAGGATCTACTCTGCTGAACCTTTTACACACACATACGCTAGTACTTGGATTTTTATTCTTTTTAATTGCCTTAGCACTATCAAAATCATTTGCATTTCATGAAGTGAAAAGTTTTGATATGTGGTTTATCGTCCATAATATTGGATTAATTTTAACACTTTCTTCACTGGCAGCCCGAGGACTTCTTCAACTAAATGGGGCTGATTTTAAAGGATTAACCTACATAGTAGCAATCTCTCATTCTATCATTGGTCTCAGTCTTGTTTGGTTTATGATTCTATTAAAAAAGTCATACAAAGGGAAATAAGGCATTTCCATTCTAAGGATCACGAATTTAAATATAGTAAGGAAGTCGTCTCTTATGAGGCGGCTGTAAATCGATAATATAGTTGTTTAATTTTGTTATGAAAATATAAGAGCCTTGCTACAATCTAGTTTAAATAGACTAAACTAATAAGAGGATATTATGTTCAATATATGAGCATATATCCTCTTTTCTTATACATATTAGATTAGTTATACAGATATCGAAAATATATTTTAATATGTATATAATATCCAGAAAAGTATGTACACTTTAGGTGGAGGACGTAGCCCATAGCGGGGGGGCGTAGTGAGGTCTTTAGACCGAGCGCTAATATGACTTTAGGGGGTGAGTGCTATGAAAGTACAAGAGGTTCTCATAGAGAATAACATTATCCTCTTCTTATTCAACTAACGGGCAGTTTAGCTTAAGTACATTTTTTCACAAATTTAAAGGGGAAAATTTCCCCATTTTTTATACCAGCTTAACGTTGATTCGGGAATATTGAACTTCGCTACCTGCTAATTGAATTCTACTTCATCTGGAGACCTTTAAATTAAAATGTTTCCTTTCTTCTGACAGACTTATTAAATTTCGAAAACAATCAATTCAATCATCTTTTCGTATAGAAAAACTTATTAAGAAACATGCACTAGAAAAAATATAAATCATATATAGGAGATATCCCGTTTGAATGCTTGAGGAGGATATTATGAAACCTATGTTACCTAGTGAAAAATATTTCGGTAATTTAGAACTAGTTTATGCATTTTATGGGGCTATGCCTACAGGTGTTACTGTTTCAGAAACCGGTCGTATTTTCATTTGCTTTCCGAAATGGGGAGACGATGTTAAATTTACGGTGGCGGAAATTTTTGAGGATAAATTGCAGCCTTATCCTAATTTACAAACCAATTTGGTTAACCCCGAGAATATCCCAATGACTTTCATCAGTGTCCAAAGTGTAGTTGCTGATGGAAGGGGAACGCTTTGGATATTAGATACAGCGGCACCCAATTTTTCTGAACCTATTAAAGGGGGGGCAAAATTAGTCGCTGTTGATTTAGAAACCAATACAATAAGAAAAGTATATACCTTTACAGAAGGTGTTGTCCTGCCTACAACTTATCTGAATGATGTCCGTTTTGATTTTCGTGTTGGAAAAGCAGGTTATGCCTATATAACGGATTCTTCTTCAAGAGGACCAGGAGCTATTATCGTCGTAGATTTATCAAATGGAAACGCGTTTAGACGGTTAAATGGAGCAAATTCAACTTCACCAGATCCCTATTTTTTACCGAAAGTAGAAGGTCAAATTTTAATGAATCGAAACAAAGACGGTTCAACTTCTCCATTTAGATTGGCGTCTGATAGTCTTGCGATTTCTCCCGATGGAAAGATATTATTTTTTGCTCCACTAACCAGTCGGCATTTGTTCTCGATCTCAACAGAAGCCCTGAGAGACAGAACGATACCGGACATGAATTTACCTTATCATGTGGAGTATTGGGGAGAAAAAGGTGCGTCTGATGGAATGATCACCGATGCAAAGGGAACTGTTTATGCTGGAGATTATGAAAACAACAGTATCCGTAAGATATTGCCAAATGGCATAATGGAAACTATCGCACATGATCCGAGAATTTTGTGGCCGGATACTTTTTCAATTGGTCCGGATCAATATTTGTATGTCATTGTGAACCAATTACATCGACAGCCTAGATTTCATTATGGAAAAGACTTACGACAGAAACCTTATAGTTTACTTCGTATCAAAATTGATGAATTTCCTGCTCCGACCTTTTCATAATAAAAATAGTCAATTAATTGTTTTCATTATTGTGAACATTTTCACTTAAACTAACGGGTGCTTTAGTTGATTAAGAAAGGACATAACATATTAGTCATATAAAATATGTTATGTCCTTTAATTTATTTATCTTTTTTTAATTTAGGTCTTGATAAAAGAATTGTGTAGCAAGGCTCTTTAAAGTTGTTTAATTTCTATACATTTAAAGGTATTTGTACTCA
>NZ_JBALQK010000335.1:0-6545 GCF_036965845.1 Bacillus sp. JJ1127
TAACTATCGTCCCTACTGATTGAATCAGTAGGGACTTTTTGCACTTTTGTGGTCCAACTTGAAAATGAAATATGAAATGCCGTGAAAGGAAAAGGAGTAGTAGTTGTTTCCCTGTAACAGAGAGCTGGTGGTTGGTGTGAACCAGTACAAAAACAAGTGCGAATTACAGTCCTGGAGCATCTTTTTCGGATTAAAGATGAGTTGTATATTCTTTAAAACGGAAAGGCGGTCAATTGATCGTTAACAGTGAAGAGAGGTAGACGAAATAAGTCTACAACTAGGGTGGTACCGCGATAACTATCGTCCCTACTGAATAGATCAGTAGGGATTTTTTGTACACATAAAAGGCGGTATCGATCTCATAATAAATTTATATAGCTTACTGATTCAGAAAATAGGGAATTTTTATTCTCTTACCATATTTTTAAAACAATAGAGGAGGATTATAAAATGGCAAATCATGAGTTAGAACAATTACGTAAACAGGTGGATGAAATCAATTTACAATTATTACAGCTTTTAAATAAACGAGGTAAAATTGTTCAAAAGATTGGAGAACAAAAGCAAGTACAAGGTACGAAGCGTTTTGATCCAGTACGTGAGCGTGAAGTACTGGATATGATTGCAGAACATAATGAAGGACCATTCGAAACTTCGACAATTCAGCACATTTTCAAAACAATTTTCAAAGCGAGCTTAGAGTTGCAAGAAGATGACAATCGTAAAGCATTGCTTGTTTCACGTAAAAAGAAAAAAGAAAATACAATTGTTAATGTCAAAGGTGAATTACTAGGAAATGGAACACAAACATTCATCATGGGACCTTGTGCTGTAGAAAGCTTAGATCAAGTTCGCCAAGTAGGGAAAGCGATGAAAGAACAAGGGCTAAAATTAATGCGCGGCGGTGCTTTCAAACCAAGAACGTCACCTTACGATTTCCAAGGGCTTGGGGTTGAAGGATTACAAATTTTACGCCAAGTGGCTGATGAATTCGATTTAGCGATTATTAGTGAAATTTTAAATCCCAACGATGTAGAAATGGCTCTTAATTACGTCGATGTGATTCAAGTTGGAGCGCGGAACATGCAAAACTTTGATCTATTAAGAGCTGTAGGTAAAGTAAATAAACCTGTATTATTAAAACGCGGTTTAGCAGCAACAATCGATGAGTTCATCAATGCAGCGGAATACATCATTGCACAAGGAAATGATCAAATTATATTATGTGAACGTGGTATTCGCACATACGAAAGAGCGACGCGTAATACGTTAGATATTTCTGCAGTGCCGATTCTAAAGAAAGAAACACATTTACCAGTCGTTGTGGATGTAACACATTCAACAGGACGTAGAGATTTATTGTTACCTACTGCAAAAGCGGCATTAGCAATTGGAGCAGATGCAGTCATGGCAGAAGTACATCCAGACCCAGCGGTTGCGTTATCTGATTCAGCGCAGCAAATGGATATTCCAGAGTTCCATAAATTCATGGAAGAGTTAAAAGGATTCAAAAATAAATTATCGTAATTCCATATTGAATATGCGAAGAAAGGGAAACAGTAGTGCTTATCTCCCTGTTTATAGAGAGCTGATGGATGCTGAGAATCAGTACAAAGATAAGCATGAATTACAGCCCTAGAGCATCTTTTTCGTAGTAAAGATAAGAGTCTTTATGAAGGGAAAGACGGTCTAATAGATCGTTAACAATGATAAGAGGTAGACAAATGTAGTCTACAATTAGGGTGGTACCGCGATAATAATCGTCCCTACTGAGAGCTCAGTAGGGACTTTTTTGTACAAAAAAATAATAAAGGGGTAAGAAAAATGAGATATATTACAGCCGGAGAATCACATGGTCCGCAGTTAACTGTTATTTTAGAAGGTGTACCTGCAGGATTATCGTTACAAGCAGAACATATTAATAAGGAATTATTAAGAAGACAAAAAGGGCATGGTCGCGGGAGACGCATGCAAATTGAAACAGATACAGTGGAGATTGTCAGTGGTGTGCGTCACGGAATTACGCTTGGTTCGCCGATTACATTAATTGTAAAAAATGATGATTTCAAACATTGGACGAAAGTAATGGGAGCTGAACCGATTTCAGAGCAAGAAAGTAAAGAAATGAAACGTACAATCACAAAACCACGTCCAGGACATGCGGATTTAAACGGTGCAATTAAATATGGTCACCGGGATATACGAAATGTTTTAGAGCGTTCTTCTGCAAGGGAGACGACAGTGAGGGTGGCTGCTGGTGCGGTCGCAAAACAAATTTTAAAAGAAATAGGTGTACAAATTGCAGGGCATGTTCTTGAAATTGGTGGGGTAAAAGCAAACCATGTAGGCCAATTATCAATAGAGGAAATCCAAACAATTACAGAAAATTCATCTGTTCGTTGCCTAGATAAAGAAGTAGAGCAAATAATGATGGATGCGATTGATAGTGCGAAAGCAAACGGCGATTCAATTGGCGGAGTTGTAGAAGTCATTGCAGAAGGAATGCCAATTGGCGTTGGAAGCTACGTACATTATGATCGTAAACTAGATGCAAAGTTAGCAGGAGCCATTATGAGTATTAATGCTTTTAAAGGCGCTGAAATTGGCATTGGGTTTGAGGCAGCAAGGCAGCCGGGAAGCTCGGTGCATGATGAAATTATTTGGGACGAAGAAAAAGGATATACAAGAAAAACAAATAACGCCGGTGGATTAGAAGGTGGTATGACAACAGGAATGCCGATTGTTGTACGAGGTGTTATGAAGCCAATTCCTACATTATATAAACCACTTGCAAGTGTAGATATTGATACGAAAGAAGCGTTCCAAGCTAGCATTGAGCGATCTGATAGCTGTGCAGTTCCAGCTGCAAGTGTTGTTGCAGAAGCTGTTGTTGCATGGGAACTTGCAGATGCATTAGTTGAACAATTCGGAAAAGATCGCATGGAATTAATTACGAAAAATATGATGCAGCATAACAAATATGCAAAAGAATTTTAAAAAGGAGGGATGACGTATGAAGGTAAAAGAGCAGTTATCATCATTACAGCCATACAAACCAGGTAAATCACCAGAGCAGATGAAAGAAGTGTATGGAGATCATTCGTTTGTAAAATTAGCATCAAATGAAAATTCATTTGGCTGTTCACCGCGTGTTATGGAAGAATTACAAAAAACGTGGCATGAGCATGCTTTATATCCTGATGGAGGGGCGCTGGAACTTCGCCAAACGATTGCAGCAAAACTACAAGTTCAAAAGGAAGAAATTATATGTGGAAGTGGTCTTGATGAAGTCATTCAAATTATAAGCCGTACGGTGCTCCGCGCGGGCGATAATATTGTAACAGCAGGAGAAACTTTCCCTCAATATTACCATCATGCAGTGATTGAAGGATGCGAAGTAAAAGAAGTTCCTTTAAAAGATGGAATATATGACTTAGAGGAAATTGCTTTAGCTGCCGATGAAAAGACAAAGATGATTTGGATTTGTAATCCGAATAATCCGACGGGCACATATGTTGATGACAGAAAATTAAGTAAATTTATAAATAGAGTACATGAAGATACGCTAATTGTAATTGATGAAGCGTACTATGAATATGTCACAGCGAAAGACTTTCCAGAAACAATACCGCTATTGAAAAAACATAAGAACCTTCTTATATTGCGAACATTTTCTAAAGCATATGGTTTAGCATCATTTCGCATTGGGTATGCAATTGGACAGAAAGAATTGATTGAGAAGTTAAATGTTGTTCGTCTGCCTTTCAATGTTTCTTCCCTTGCGCAAAAGGCAGCAAAAATTGCTTGTACTGACGCCGAATTCATTCAGGAAGTTGTTCGTATAAATCGCGAAGGAATAGAGCAATATGAACGTTTTTGTAACGAGAATGAGATTCCGTTTTATCCATCTCAAACAAACTTTATCTTTTTGCCAGTAGATGATGCTGGGGAAATATATGAACGATGTGCACATGCAGGCTTTATTATTCGCCCGTTTCCAGACGGTGTCCGTATTACAATTGGGACGAGAGAACAGAATGAGGGAGTGATTTCAGTGTTAAAACAGCACTTTACCAATAGAAAAAACAAGTTTCGAGATGAGGAAAATGTGTAAAAAAGTTTTATTAATTGGTACAGGATTAATTGGTGGTTCGCTCGCATTAGCGATTAAAAGAAAACATGAAGTAATGATTACGGGCTATGACATTCATAGTGAACAAGTGGAGCGAGCAAAAGAACTTTATGTAATTGATGAAATAGCAAAAGATTTACAAACTGCTTGCGAGGAGGCGGAATTAATTATTTTTGCCTCCCCAGTTGAAGAAACAACAAAGTTATTACGTCAGCTCGCATTATATGATTTACGTGAAGATGTAATTGTTACAGATGTAGGAAGTACAAAAGGAAAAATCATGAATGAAGCGTCAGCTTTATTACCAGAAGGCATTTCTTTTATTGGGGGACATCCGATGGCGGGGTCTCACAAAACAGGAGTTGAAAGTGCAAAGGCACATTTGTTTGAAAATGCATTTTATATTTTAACACCAATGAGTCATGTAGAAAACCATCGAGTAGAAGAACTGAAAGGATGGCTAAAAGGAACAGGAGCTCATTTTCTCGTATTGAATACGGAAGAACATGATTATGTAACGGGCATTGTAAGTCATTTTCCTCATTTAATTGCGGCGGGCTTAGTGAAACAAGTTGAAAAGCATGCTGGAGATAATCCGCTCATTCATCAACTTGCTGCTGGTGGATTTAAAGATATTACACGTATTGCATCAAGTAGTCCGAAAATGTGGAGTGATATTGTCAGACAAAATCAGGGGCATTTATTGCAGCTACTAGAAGAATGGATTTCAGAAATGGAAGAGTTATATAGAACAGTTTCTAAAGGCGATGCGAATGAATTACAAAACTATTTTGCAAACGCTAAAGAATACCGTGACTCTTTACCAGTTCGAAAAAGTGGTGCAATTCCAGCTTATCATGATTTATATGTTGATGTTTTAGACAAAGTTGGGGCATTAGCCCATATTACAAGTATTCTTGCACAGAAAGAAATTAGTATTACGAACTTGCAAATATTAGAAGCGCGAGAAGGATTACTTGGTGTGCTTCGCATTAGTTTCCAAAGAGAAGAAGATCGTCTAAAGGCGACGATAGCATTACAAAAAGAAGAATACCAAACATACGAAACAATGTAATAAGGAGAGAATGGCCTATGAAAGAACAAACCGTACAAAATGTGAAAAACGGATTAAAGGGAACCATTACAATCCCTGGAGATAAGTCTATCTCACACCGTGCTGTCATGTTTGGAGCGATTGCACAAGGCAAAACAACCATTAAAGGTTTTCTACCTGGTGCAGATTGTTTAAGCACCATTGCTTGTTTTAAAGAAATGGGAGTAGAAATCTCACAAAATGGTGATGAAGTAGTTGTAAATGGAAAAGGATTAGAAGGGTTACAAGAACCTAAAAATGTGTTAGATGTAGGGAATTCTGGTACAACGATACGATTAATATCTGGGATACTTGCAAATACGTCTTTTCATTCCTGTATACAAGGTGATTCATCAATTGGAAAAAGACCAATGAAACGTGTAACGAATCCACTTAGACTTATGGGAGCAAAAATTGATGGTAGAGAAGAAGGGACGTTTACTCCGCTTACAATACGGGGCGGTAGTTTAAAAGCAATTGAATATGTTTCGCCTGTAGCAAGCGCGCAAGTGAAGTCGGCCATTCTACTCGCAGGATTGACTGCTGAAGGTGTAACAAGTGTTACAGAGCCGCACATTTCACGAGACCATACGGAAAGAATGCTTGAAGCATTTGGTGTGACAGTAACTCGTGAGGGCAAAACCGTAAAAATTGCTGGCGGACAACAATTAATCGGGACAGATATCCAAGTTCCTGGTGATGTATCATCAGCGGCATTTTTCTTAGTTGCAGGAGCGGTGATTCCAAATAGTAAACTGGTTTTACAAAACGTTGGTATGAATCCGACTCGTACGGGAATTATAGATGTTCTTAAGAAAATGGGTGCTAAGTTAGAAATTCATTCCATTCATAAGGATGCATCAGAACCCGCTGCAAATATTACAATTGAAACGTCATCACTTCAAGGAATCGAAATTAGTGGAGAAATAATTCCAAGGCTTATTGATGAAATTCCAATCATTGCGCTTGCGGCAACACAAGCAGAAGGGATTACAGTTATTAAAGATGCACATGAACTGAAAGTAAAAGAAACAAATCGTATCGATACGGTTGTGGCCGAATTAACAAAATTAGGAGCACGAATTGAAGCGACGGATGATGGAATGATTATTTACGGTAAGTCCGCGCTAAAGGGCGGTACAGTAAATAGTCATGGGGATCATCGAATTGGAATGATGTTGGCGATTGCAGGTTGTATAGCAGATAATAAAACAGTACTTGAAGATGCGGAGACCGTTGGAGTTTCGTATCCTACGTTCTTTCAGGAACTAAGTAAACTACAAACTGAATTAGAAAAGGCATAAAATAAAACGTCTATAA
>NZ_JBALQK010000335.1:6550-10693 GCF_036965845.1 Bacillus sp. JJ1127
TTATAGACGTTTTATTTTAAATTGATGGGGAAGGGAATCTAGCTCCTTCAAAACGTGTAATACTATCAAGTAAATTGATTGTACCAGCTACGCTAGATATAAAAAATACTTCAACGATGTCCTCACGTTGTAATTGAGTAATGGTAGAAACGGTTATGATATTTTTAATCTTGATATTTGCTCCAAAGAAATCATTATTAGCAGCTACCTCATGACCATTTGCTTGAATACTTATTCTTCCTCTGTAGCCCTCATTGAAATTATTCGGTGAGAAAAGAATACTTGCAGTCAATGAGTATACACCTCTTGTTTCAGGAATGAACGTGGATGCAGCTGAGTTGAATTCATTTGCTAAATCAAATTCTATATGAGGATATAAAACTTTAGCAGTAGTATTGGCGGGTATTTGTTGAAGGGTAGACATGTTGATAGCTCTGAATGCAAAGAGTCTTGTGAATTCAGAAGTTTCTTCCCTTGGATCCCTATTCCTTCTTGAGGGAAGTGGATCCCGAGTTGCATTTAATTTATCTATTTTATTAAAGTAAGAATTCATAATGGTTTATTCTTCCCTTCTTTGCTTTCGAGTATATAAATGGAAATAAAAGTGATTTACTTGGCCGAATTATATACCTGAGATTAAAAATTCATTGATAAGTAACTTGTATGAAAATAAGAAGTTAGGAATTTTCAGTAGGTGTATCGAGGTATATAATTCATATAATATACAGTGGACAGGATAAAAGTGATGGGTGCGTTTATGATAAATCTGCAATTAGAAAATAAATGAACTAGGGAAGATGTATAAAGCATTTTCTCTTTTTTCATTTTATATAGGATTTTACATGCAATAGTTCGAATTAAATAAGTGGAATAGGAGGATGAAATAATGAAAGTAATTGAATTAGCAGAAAGTCATTACCGTGAAGCGATAGAATTATCAGAATACGCTTTTCAATATAAAGTGCCAGAAGATCAACTTGAAAAGCGCCTTAAGTTAATGAAAGAGCATCACCAGTTATATGGAATTGTTGAGGAAAATAAGCTAGCAGCAAAATTACACCTTCTTCCACTTGAAATTAATATTGGTGATGGGATTTTTAAAATGGGTGGAATTGCAGAGGTAGCAACGTATCCAGAGTATAGAAGAAGCGGGTATGTAAAAGAGCTATTAAAACATGTATTAAAAACAATGAAGGACGGTGGATATAGCGTATCCATGCTACATCCATTTGCGGTTTCTTTTTATAGAAAATACGGATGGGAACTTTTTGCGAATCGTCTTATATGTTCTTTGACAAAAGCAGATTTAGTTATGCAAAAGTCAGTTAAGGGAACGGTCAAACGTTATAATAAAGATACCCATTCTGAAGAAATAAGTGAAGTGTATGAACAATTTGCTAAAGGTTTCTCCGGTATGTTAGTGCGAAGTAAAGAATGGTGGAATCAATCGGTTTACCATGATCTTACGGTAGCGGTTTATTATAGTGAAGAAAAAGAGGCAATGGGTTACATTCTTTATGAGATAAAAGATTCAAAAATGACAGTAGAAGAATTTATTCCATTAAATAATGAAGCAAGACATGGACTTTGGAATTTTATTTGCCAGCATGATTCCATGATAAAAGAGCTCAAAATGGTACTACATGAAAGAGAACCGTTATTATATACGTTGCAAGAACCGCGAATGAAGGCTGAAATTATGCCATATTTTATGGCCCGAATTGTTGATGTAAAGAGTTTTCTTAAACAATATTCATTTGAATGGGATAATCAAAAAAATGATGTAATCTTACATATTTCTGACTCATTTGCACCGTGGAATAATAAAACGGTTGCATTAACAAATAAAGAAGTTGTATTTGTTAATGATGAAGAAAGAAAGGAATTACAAAATACAGGAATTCAATTGGATATAAATACGTTATCAACAATGTTATTTGGATATAAGCGTCCATTAGAGCTATATGAAATCGATTATATTTCAGGAACAGAGGAAGAAGTACAGGCACTTGAACATTTGATTCCATTACATAAGCCGTTTATTTATGATTTCATTTAAGAACTTTTTATAATAGAAATTTTCGTTCGCTGAAATAGAAAGCCGATTTGATATACCTTTAGATGGCTAAATATGTTATAGTAAGTGAGGTATATATATATAAAAGTATCAAAATTGGAGGAACCACATGATTACAGTTAGTAACGTAGGATTGCGCTTTGCGGACAGAAAATTATTTGAAGATGTTAACATAAAATTTACACCAGGTAACTGCTACGGTTTAATCGGAGCAAACGGTGCTGGTAAATCAACATTTCTAAAGATTTTATCTGGAGAAATTGACCCATCAACAGGCGATGTAAATATTACGCCTGGTGAGCGTTTAGCAGTATTAAAACAGAACCACTTTGAATACGAAGAGTTTCCTGTATTAGAAACAGTAATTATGGGTCACACACGTCTTTACAAAGTGATGCAAGAGAAAGATGCGATTTACATGAAAGAAGATTTCAGTGATGAAGACGGTATGCGTGCTGCAGAACTTGAAGGAGAGTTTGCTGAGCTAAACGGTTGGGAAGCTGAATCTGAAGCTGCAATCCTTTTAAAAGGATTAGGCATTGGAGAAGATCTTCATGATAAAAAGATGTCTGAGTTAACAGGTGCAGAGAAAGTAAAAGTATTACTTGCTCAAGCACTATTTGGTCAACCTGACATTTTATTACTTGATGAGCCTACCAACCATTTAGACTTAAAAGCAATTCAATGGTTAGAGAACTTCTTAATGAACTTTGAAAATACAGTTATCGTTGTATCCCATGACCGTCACTTCTTAAATAAAGTATGTACGCACATGGCGGATCTTGATTTCGGTAAAATTCAATTATATGTTGGTAACTATGACTTCTGGTATGAATCAAGCCAGTTAGCATTGAAACTAACACAAGATGCAAATAAGAAAAAAGAAGAGAAAGTAAAAGAGTTACAAAACTTCATTGCACGTTTTAGTTCAAACGCATCTAAAGCGAAGCAAGCGACTTCTCGTAAAAAGTTATTAGATAAAATTACATTAGATGACATTAAACCATCATCACGCCGTTATCCGTTCGTTGGCTTCACACCAGAGCGTGAAGTAGGAAATGACTTATTAACTGTAGAAGGTCTTTCAAAAACGATTGATGGAGAAAAAGTGTTAGATAATGTGTACTTCACGTTAAATAAAGGTGATAAAGTTGCATTTATCGGACGTAATGATATTGCAATGACAACATTATTTAAAATTCTTATGGGTGAAATGGAGCCAGATAGCGGTTCATTTAAGTGGGGCGTTACAACATCTCAAGCTTACTTCCCAAGAGATAACTCTAAGTACTTCGAGAACAGTGAATATAACTTAGTTGAATGGTTACGTCAATTCTCTCCACAAGATGAAACAGAAAGTTTCTTACGTGGTTTCTTAGGTCGTATGCTATTCTCTGGTGAAGAAGTAAAGAAAAATGTTTCTGTATTGTCAGGTGGAGAAAAAGTTCGTTGTATGCTTTCAAAAATGATGTTAAGCGGAGCAAACGTATTAACACTTGATGATCCAACGAACCACTTAGACCTTGAGTCTATCACAGCATTAAACAACGGTTTAATCGCATTTAAAGGAACATTACTATTCACATCTCATGACCATCAGTTCGTACAAACGATTGCAAACCGTATTATCGAAGTAACACCAAACGGCGTAATCGATAAGGAAGCGACATACGATGAGTTCTTAGAAAATGAAGAACTTCAAAAACAAGTGGATGCAATGTATCAAGGAAAATAATCTATAAAACAAACCCCTCGCACTTAGAATAGAGCGAGGGGTTTGTTTTTTTTACTATATGTACAATCAATTAAAAAACCGACATAAAACTTCTCTTTTTAGGCGGGAGAGAGGAGAACATCTGGCCATACATAGAAGCGGCCAGGGCCTTTTCCTGTTACATGAGAAGTAAAGTAAGTTACTTTTTATTCTGCATAGCAGGGGTTTAGATGTTGAAAAATTAAAATGGATTTATATAAATGAATAGTTGTTTACTGGATAAGGGGCATTATCCAGTAATAGGTGATAAAAAATAGACCATCTTGTCAGCACAAGATGGTCAAGGAAGGGG
>NZ_JBALQK010000336.1:0-1519 GCF_036965845.1 Bacillus sp. JJ1127
CTTACAGTAATAATAGAATCTACATATTTATTCATCAAATAACGAAACACTATTGGCATTTTCTTTTCTAATATTGTTACATTATGTTTCGTATAAATAATCTGAATTCTTCTTTTTATAAGCTTTTGAAGTAATACAGCATAAAATACCATTCTCAAACTATTTGCATGAATGACATCTATCTCCCGATTCAAAATCTCTTTTTGTAAATAATACACATTCCTTGTATGATTCCAACGATTTAACCTAATAAAGTTTTCTTTTCTAGAAAGAGATTCATATAATTCTCCATCTCCAGCAGCTGTATAAACAGTTAATGCCTCACATTGCAAATTATTTTCTAACTTACAAAAATAGTTTTCAGCTCCACCAGTTATCAATTTATCTGTCATCAACAAAATATTCATAACGGCGTCTTCTCCATTACATGTATTTTATTTTTTCTATAGGCATGATAAGCATATTTACTAAAGTAAAAACAAGTTTGTACTAGATTGAGAGGTTTTTGTGTTCTTAATAATTTCCAATATCGAAAAGCCGCTTTTAATTTATTTCTTGAAACAGAATTCGTAACAATTCGATATTGCGCCAGTACTTGCTGTATCCCATTTGCTTCATATCCTTTATTCAATAATTGCAGCCAAAGTGCTGTATCTTCAGGCTGTATACTAGGCATTTCAATGTAAGGAATTTTCTCACGATCAATCATTACTGTTAAACAGCCAATTATTGTATTTCCAACTAAGTCATAATAATTAACGGATTTAGGTACATTCACTTCCTTTCCTAAACAATTCCCATTTTCATCAATCAAACTATAAGACGTATATGAAAAAGCAGTCTCCGTTTCTTTCATAAATAACAATTGCTTCTCTAATTTATTTGGTAACCACATATCATCACTATCTAAAAAAGCAATGTATCTCCCTTTAGCTTCTTGAATTGCTATATTTCGTGCCTCGGCCGCACCTATATTTTCTTCTAATAATAATAACCGAATACGTGAATCCTCTTTTATCACTTCTTTAATTGTTGCAACCGAATGATCCGTTGAAGCATCATCAACGATAATCATTTCCCAATTTTCATAAGATTGATTTTGCACAGATGCAATAGTCTCACCTATAAAACGTAAACTATTATAACAAGGTGTTATTATGGAAACATAAGGGGCCTCACTACGTACTGACAGAGAATTTACCATCTATCTTTCCCCTTTCTTCACATATTGAAATGTATTTCACAACAATCGCTAAAAATAAAAAGAAAGCTTCATTAATAATAAGTGACAATGACATCATCTGAAATAGAAATGCAATCATTGTTAATAAAAGATATGGTTTTTCACGAAACAAGCTATATTTAGTTAACTTTACCAGCAAAGCACATAAAAAAGTAACATATAAAAGAAAACCAATCGTACCCGATTCTGATAAAATTTCCAAAAACGTATTATGTACGTATAACTTTTCATTAAACTGATACTCATAATAATTTGAAAAATTAAATGCCCCTATAC
>NZ_JBALQK010000336.1:1544-2142 GCF_036965845.1 Bacillus sp. JJ1127
CAATATATGGATTTGACAGAAAATATTTAAATGCCGCCTCCCATAGAGTAAATCTACCGCTCCCATTATCGTGCGAAAAATCTGAAATTCGTTCACTTAATATGTCATCAAATTTCCCACCCATTACTATATTTGCTATACAAAAGATAACCGTACTTAGCAATACTATACCTGTTATAATTTTTATTTTTTTACTAAAACTTGACATACATATATATACAAAAATAACAAGTATAATCGCTAAAATACCCCCTCTTGAGAACGTCAATAAACTCGTTGTAACGCATAAAATTAATCCTATTACATTGATCGCATTATATAAATTTGTCATATAGTACATGAAAAATAATGTATTATAGAAAATAAAAATATTGGGATCATCTAATAATCCAATTAACCTTGGATATCCCCTATCTACTAATAAACCAGCATATATTTCTCTCTCTTCCCCACCGTTTAATCCAAAATAGTGTAAACCAATTATATAAAGGACAAGACTTATGACATTAAAAATTAATCCGACGTAAACAATAGAAGATTCTAATACTACTATTTCTGTATTTCCTAATAAGTTTCTCATTATAAAATAACAACCTAA
>NZ_JBALQK010000336.1:2234-6253 GCF_036965845.1 Bacillus sp. JJ1127
AATACCACTTAAACAATAAATGAAATAAAAAAGCAAAAAGATAACCTCATGAAAATATAGCTTTCGAATATAGAAATCTTTAATCGTTAAACAAAAATAAATAACGAGGAAGATCATATATATTTTCAAAGAAAATCCTATATATATATTGTATTTACTTAACATAATGAACAATATTAAAAGAAAAATCCATTTCATTGAAATTTGCATGTTATTTTCCATAGACTATATCTCCTGTTTCGTAATATAATCCTTTTTTCGCATTTTTCTTATGAACGAGAGACTGAGTTTTTTTAGTTCATAATCATATAAGAATATACTAACTACTACAATAATCATATTAAGAGTAAGTGCAATGAAATGATATGCCTGTAATGCATATTGTACTCCTATAAAAGTTACCCCAAAACAAATTGTATACGGTAATACAATTTGTAATACAATTTGCTTCCTAACTTCACTTACGACTATATATCCAATTAAAGCAACTACTTCAAGTAAAACCATAGCGTAAGCTGCCCCTATAACTCCTCCAATACTACTTAAGGCATACAATATTATTCCACCAATTACTAGAGCAACACACTGCACAGCAGTTCTCTTATTTTGGGACCCACTTGTTGTTAATCCATCAGCGATAGCTATGTTTACACTTTGTAGTACGATAAGGAAAGATAATATTTGTAGCGGCTGCACTGCATTACTCCATTCATTATGAAAAAATATGGAGATAAAATATGGTGCTAAATGATATAAACCTATTGTCATGCATATTCCTACAAGAGCCATCAACTTCATTTGCAACATATTTAATTTCGTATGCTCTTCTATATTGTTTTGGTTATAATGTTTAAAAAGCACTGGAAAGAACGCTCCTGCAATGACACCAGGTACTTGATATAAAGCTGCTGGCATTCGATAAGCTACTGCAAATACCCCTACCATACTTAGTGGTAACGTATAGTTAAGTAAAATAGGTGCCAATTGTGGTGTACTCATAATTAAAAAACCACTAACAATAAAAGGTCCTAATTGCCTCAATAATCTTTTATACATTACTACTCTCATTTTGATATTCGTCATTTTCCTCATTAAATACATGCTAAATAAACCACCAAGCATATAACCAAAACCATATAAACGAGCCGTCATATATACTGGTAGTTCTCCGAAAATACAGAAGCATGTAATTATAATGACAAAAGATGCAGACACAACTTTAATAAGTGCAATATATTTCATTCGCTCCGTAAGTTGAAAATAAGTAATACCGATATTTTGCCACGTAAGTCCAAATAACATTAGAAACATTACATTTAACATCAGATAAATTAAATTTTTATCTTCATAAAAATAATGAATAGCTATGTAACCAATTAAAGAAGTTAAAACAAATAGAACCATCCTAATTTTCACATACGAAGATACAATTGTACTTAAATCAACTCCATCCTTTGCTCCTTCTCGAAGAAACGTATTACTAACTCCTAAATCTGTAAAAAATAACATAACAAATATCAATGCTATCGCAACACTAAACATCCCATAATTTTTCGCATTTAAAAAGTTTGCTAAAGCAATTAAACTAATGGCTTGAAGGAGGTTAGCTAAAATCGTACTATAAAATAGATGTACAATATTGGTTATAATAGCTCTACCCATACCCGTTCTCCTTTGCATATAACCTACTTGTCTTTTTCACCTTTTTTATAAGCAAAGACTATAAATTTATCAATCAATGATTTATATAAAACATTGAAATTTCCCCTTTTACCTTGCACCTTTTCCATTCCATATAATAAGGACTGTTTTGCATAGAATACGAATATCCATCCTAATCGTTTTTAATCTAATATACTCCATATCTAATTCTAATTTTTCTTTTGGATCAAGGTTATATCCACCATTTATTTGTGCCCATCCTGTTAATCCTGGTTTCACTAATAAACGGCGCTTAAACTCTGGAATATAAGTTTCAAACTTTTTATAAAAGTACTCTCTTTCTGGCCTAGGTCCAACAAAAGACATTTCACCTTTTAAAATATTAATAAGTTGCGGTATTTCATCGATTCTTGTTCTTCTTATAAATAATCCAACCTTTGTAATTCTAGGATCGTCCTTATTTGCCCATTGCGGTCCATTTTTTTCAGCATCAATCACCATTGATCTTAGTTTAAATACATTGAACCTTTTCCCATATATCCCTAAACGCTCTTGATAATAAATTGGAAACCCTGGCGTTTCTAAAACTATAATTATACAAAAAAATAATATAACTGGTATCATTGGAAGTAATAATATAAGTGAAAATATAATATCAAACAAACGTTTCATACTTCGCGTCAAAAACTTATCTTTTTCTTGAGTTGGAATAGCATACAACTTAGCCTGATTTGTTTCACGCATCATTACTTGTTACCCCCAGATTCAAGAATATAAAACTATAGCTCGCAATTCACACTCTTTTCGTTCCATATTTCTTATTACTTTTTGAACTGCCCGTAACGAGTCTTGCCGCTTTTTAACCGCCAAAACTACACCTTCACATTTACCCGTAATAATATGTGTAGTAGAAGAGTCAAATATTTCAGACGAATAAAAGAAAATATAGTCAAACTCACCCTTCCATATATGTATTAAATTATCAAACTCATCCATAGATACTAATGTCGTTCCATTATGTACTGTCTTTTGTGCTGGTATATAATACAAATATTCAGAACAATCACTAGAAAAAGATTCATAATTCAAATCTGAAGAAACTATTACATCATTTATCGTTGTCATATGATTACTTCGTAACAATAAATGTAGTTTAGGATCTGAGAAATTCACATCGACTAATAAAACTTTTTTCTTCATTTCAGCAAAAACTAATCCTATATTTACTATAAGCGAAGCTACAACACCTCTGTCTTTAACTGAAACAACGGTGAATATTTGCTTCCCTGATTTTTTTAATTGCTGATAAATTGTATAAAATTGCTCTTGCATTACAGGGTCATTTGGATCAAAATTTAACTTTTTCTTTATCTTAAACATCAATATGTTCACCTCGATATATAGCTGTTTTTATTTCAGCCTCTTTAGCTTTTCGTTTCTTTTTCGGCTTCATGCTTATTTGTCCAATAACAGGTACTTCTGTTATTTTCTCTAAGTCCTGTTCCACATATATGCGATCATCAAAGTAATCTTTTAAAACAGCTAAACCAATACCCACAAATAAACTGACAATTAAAGAAATAGGGATAATGAGCTGGAATTTCGGAAATAATTTTTCCGCTTTTTCCTGTAGCTCTGGATCAGTTAATATTTTTACTCCTTGCACATTTGTATACTGTTGAAAACTTTTTTGAGATTGCTCTGCCAATGACTTTACAATTTCTCTCACTAATTTAGGATCTGTATCTTTTACTGTAACAGTAACAATTTGAGAATTATCTGTATTAACAACCGAAATTTTTTGTGCTAATTCATAACTTGATTGTTCTAGTTTCAAATTTTTTTTCACTGTTGAAATAATAAGCGGACTTTTTAAAATATCAACATATGATGTTACAAGCTGCTTATTTTCCTGCGTTTTATTTATTGAATTTTCCTTATTAAACTCATCTAAGTTCCCAACAAGAATTTGCGTTGAATACTGATAAGAAGGCTTTAATACATACTTGGAGACAAGAACTAAGCAAGTTGTTAAGCAGCACATTGTCAAAATAATTGTTAACCATCTTCTTTTCAATAACTGTTGAAAGTCTTTAATACTAATTTCTTGCTTCAACTATTCCACCGCCTTTTTCTAAATAGCATCCTATTAATCACTTGGTACATATAATTCTTTCTTTTCTAGATTCGGTTGTTTTGTTACATACTTTCCAAGCCTAAATGCAAATTTCTCTACGAATAAATATGAAATTGTTGCAAGTATAAAAGAGAAAATAAACGATATAAGTAAAATAATAGTTAACGGTAATATTTCATGAAGCATATATATAAGAGAAAATAAAGATATTATATGATAC
>NZ_JBALQK010000337.1:0-3667 GCF_036965845.1 Bacillus sp. JJ1127
ACTTATGATACGGTTCACCGAATAGAACGTAAACACATAATTGATTTTGAACATAAAGTATTTATACGTATATAAAAATAAGGCCACTCTTATTTGAGTGGTCTTATTTACATTAATACAAAAAAATAGCCTTATTTCCAAGCATTTGTACTTAGAGATAAGACTATAGAGAATTGAAAATCGTTATATTTACATTATATAATAAATACTTTTAACACTCAAATCGAATGGTTTTATCTAAAAATTTTATTTGAGTTTAAATGTAATTTCATTTCTTTTTACAGTTTGATATGCATCGTCATCTGCACCAAAATAGATTGGATATTTGAGTGTGATTGATTTGATGGAATTATAATCTCCTACTTCATCAAATGTACAGAAGAACATTCCATCATTCTTTTTTCCTGCTTCAATAACGTCAACCATACTGATATGATGTCCTGGTATATCAACAGGCATTATTTTTGCTTTATGTCCCTGATCATCCACCATTTCAAGCCTTTTCAAACTATGATATACATCCTTATCCCCTTGGTTAATACTATTATTATTAATTGTGACTGTTGCTTTTTGTTTACCTAATTCCTCACTGTTATTTAAAGATATAGATATTATTTTATGTGTAAATTTATTCTCTGCATGCTCCCAATTCGGGAAAAAAAATAAGCCGTTATTTATTATCTCGCCATCCTTAAGTACAACCGTTTCTTTATATGTATCATCTTTCTTTTTCTCCTCTTTAATCTCCCCTTTTGCCTCTGCCTTCTTATCTGATTCCTTTGAGTCAGCAGAACAACCAACAATTGATAAACATAATGTCGATAAAAGTAATAACAATAACTTTTTCATAATGTCCCCCTCATAAAAATTCCCTAATATTACCACTTGATTATATCATATTAATAAACAGATTAAATGCTTGTTTTCTTCACTAATCGTTTTCTATTCTTAAAGGTGCTAAGTGTCATCGATTCCTTTACAGCCTTCTCACCGTATGTATCAATGAGATACATAAAACCTGCAATAATTTCCATACTTTTAATATTATTTGCAGATAAGGGAGCAGGAGTTTTAGTGCGGTTACGCTTCTTTATTTGAGACAGTATGTCATTGTAATGATATTTACCTGATATGTAATCAGCGTATTGTTTAGTTAATAAATTGACTGCTTTTCTTGAAGAATCATACTGATTTACTGTATATCGAGAGGGACGAATTTCAATTCTAAGTATGTTAGCTGCAGCTTGGATATTGGTAGTGGTTTCTTTAGATGATATGTATTGTTTTTGTTTGTTATATACTACTATCTTGCTACTTTTTGCTGAAAACATTACTGATTCATTATCGTTATAAAGACTTTTATTATATTTAGGAAAGTGCAATTTAGATATTTTTTGGATAGGGTTATCTATATTTTTCGTTTTAATATCATATGTAATATCTAATCTTGAGACAGTCCACTCTTCTTTTGGGATAGTTATTTTTAGATATTTATATAGGATAGAATTCAGATTAATCCAAAACCGTTCTGCATAAAATTCAGATTGCACTAAGTTATTTTTACCATTGTTCATCACTTCAGCAACTGATGTTTCTACTGTTAGTTTTTTGATCGGTGTATAGTATTTAATATAGATATAATCTATTCTTAATTCGTGTTTTGTAATTTCACTTTTATTCTTATCCAAGTATGTAAAATCATCTTTTATCTTATATTGATTAATTATATTTTCATTAATTTTTATATCGGATACTTTGATATGTATTGTGTCAAACATTTAAATTATATATTTCCTTTCTTATTTAGTTGATTAGGTTATTTTTTTAATACCTTTTTAGGCTTCTTTATCTATTTTGCTGACTGTATAAGATACTGCTCACCATCAATAAGTACAGGTACTTTTGCACCCCTATTCCTTCTGAACTTTTCATAATTAACCCCTAAATCATTAACTGCTTGCTTTATGGTTTTATACGGTTTATATGTCAAACATCCTTGTTCATCATAATAAAAAACATTTGTAGCTGAATTCTTGTCCTTCAATCTGTTTTCTTCGTGACTTAAGCACTGGATATTTTCTAGTGAATAGTCCCCATTTGGATCAATCCTGTCTAACGTTGGTCTATCGTCTGCACCCTGACCCCATAAATCATATATTTCAGTTTGATGTTTCCATTCTCTCCAAAATGATTTATTATTTTTTAAATCATTGTACATATCATGCCATTTTTTCCAATCAGATGTTACATTCTCATAACCTTTTTTCTCCTTACTTCGACCTCTTTGAATTGCTAACTTACATGATTCCCTCAACAAGAATTCCGCTAAATTTTTCTCCTTTTCAACTTTTCGTTTTTCAGCTATTTTCTTATTTCTACATGATTTGCATATGTAATTTATCTTGTAAAATGCCTCTTTCACTTTCCATTCCTCGCAAAATTTACAGAAATGCTTCTCTTCACCAAAATTCCCCTTAATATTCTTACTATTGTTTTTACCATTCCCCATAATCTATTCTCCCTTGATCTTTATAAATAATAAAAAACGTTGACACAACACAGTAAAAGCACTGTCATATCAACATTTCTTCTCTCATATATCGTGTGATTATATTATACTCACACATATAAAAAACACTCAAATCAAATGGTTTCATCTAAAATTCAGCTATCGAAAATCCTTAGTAAAAAACTAGTTAATTTTTTAACTACAAAACTAGCTTCCAGGTATTAGTAATATCATTTTTTTGTAAATTCTCTACTTGCATACTGTAAAGATTCATGTGTGATAGGCCTCTAGTACTCATAATTCCTTTAAGATCTTTCCATTCTTCATCTGTCATATGAAATCTAAATAACTTACATATTGCATCGACTTCATTACTGGTGTATGCATTTGAAAATTCATCCATCGTTATACTTTCCTGATGCAGTAACTTGTAATTTTACATATGTACAAGCATTTCTGACCACTCTTTATCTAACGAAAGTATGCTATTTAAAAAATAATCTATATCTCTTTCATTGCCGAACAACACGTTCATATCATTTTTAATTTGTTCACTTGCCCCTCCATCATCTATTTCCATTCCGTTTTCTAATATAAGAGGATTCGAAGACCGAAAAACGTAACACAAATAAATCTGAAGGGTATGAAGATATAGGAAACTACTTCCTATTAAAACTATTAATGGAAGTTGATTAGACCCAGAATTACGATCCCTAAAAGGTTACTTTCGTTGAATCTTGTTTTTGCTGAAAACCCATCCAATTTCCCCCAACTTCTTCACTAATAATTATAGCATCCCTCGTCGTTCCCCAACGATTAAGACTCATAATTCGTTTGTGTAAGATATCTCGTTTAGTTTGATATTCCTCCTCTTTCAATACTTCTTGTGCAATTTCTTTTAATATTATTACTTGGAATAACAAGGTCAAATATTGATTTTTCGGGCGGTCCTCTCCTTCACACCTGCACGTTTCTCATAATACATAGTTAATATGAAGTAATTACATACAAAGGGTGAATTCAATAAAAAATAAAGCGTATTTACTTTAGTTTCGATACGATATAAATTGCTTTGTTATTTAAAAAGACAGATATTAATTAGCTATTTAAAGATGCTGAATCAAAGTAGTGAAACGTTGAGTATTTTTAGAAAAAAAG
>NZ_JBALQK010000337.1:3734-4442 GCF_036965845.1 Bacillus sp. JJ1127
ATTAGTACAACGCAAAAAGTCACTTCTCGCACAAATAAAAGGAATGGGAAAAGTACAGTTTTATAAAAACTGTACCCAATTGTATATAATATCCATTTATTTGTTTAACAAGCTTTCTTCTTTACTACCTACTACTTGCCTATCTTCAATAATTAATGAAAGTCTTTTAAATAAATCAATAAAGTTACTAATTGTCACACTAGAAAAAGCCAATTTACCTTGAGAATTCATAACCTTTTCATTAAATAATTTTGCTAATAGAGCCTTTTCTTTATTCCTAACATTATATGAATTACTCTTCTTAATATCCAAATCATCAAAAATATACTTTTTGAAGTCCTCAGGCGAAAATAAATCTTCAATAGCCATATTTTCTTGCGTTGAAACAAATGCTAAACATTCTTCATCTATATGAAGATCCCTTTTAATTTTATGATAATTACGTTTACCCGCACTATCATTATCAAACAATGCTATAAACTTTAACTCCCACCCCATTAACAAACTTGTCAGAGTAGAAACGGAATTAACTCCCTGCGCTGGAATAATATTGAAATCTATCAATACATATTCACGTCTTAAATATTCTTTCATTGCTTGTAAATAATAATAATCAGAAATGCCTTCAGTTAATATATTAAAGTCTCTTGAAAAACCTATATTTCTAGTAATATCTAAGCCAATAGAAGTAATAATAGGTGTTAAAGT
>NZ_JBALQK010000338.1:0-1110 GCF_036965845.1 Bacillus sp. JJ1127
TTCTATAGGGTACATTTTAGCTTGGCTTAGTCTTTCTTTTGTACTACTTATCACAATTGCTTCCATTCGTCTCAAAAAAGAAATGCCGGAACTATTATGGGTTTTCCCGCCTATCAATAGTTTTCTAATGCTTGGACAATATGAACAGCATTTGCTTGTTCACGTGCTTTGGCTTACTGCATGGGCACTTATCTACTCGCTCTTGTTAATTACTCTATTCCTTTTTCTCGTTCGAAAAAAACGCTTCTAAAGAAGGAATATACGATAAAAATCAAGAAATTTTAAATTTATATATCAAAATTTATTCACATAAGGAGACATAACAATGATTGGAATATTAGCAGGAATGGGGCCAAAGTCAACAGGCCCGTTCGTTGATACAGTAGTCGAGCAATGCCAAAACATATACGGTGCGAAACATGATATGGACTTTCCACATATGATGATTTATTCTTGTCCAACACCTTTTTATATGGATAGACCGATTGATCATCAAGCTATGGAAAAGGCTATTATAAGTGGTGCACAAAAGCTTGAAAGTACAGGTGTCGATTTTATCGCCATGCCATGTAATACAGCACACCCCTATTTTAATCAGTTACAAAATTCGGTTTCTGTTCCCATTTTAAATATGGTAGATGAAACGATAAAAGAAATACCAAATCATATAAAAAAAGTAGCTCTCTTAGCAACCGATGCGACCGTTCAATCTGGCATATACCAAGACGATATTTCAAAGCGTGGTATAAACTATATCTATAAAGACAACTGGCAAAGGGATACCACTCAAATTATCTCGAAAATAAAAGTAGGAAACATAATGGAAGCAACTGAATTATGGCGTACACTTTGCACAGAATTAGCTGAAGCAGTAGATGCCGTTATTATAGCTTGTACAGACTTGAATGTTGTATCAGGAGCAAATCCACATAACCTTTACTTTGTGGATTCATCTGTCTGCCTTGCTAAGGCTGTTGTCCATAGATACTTATCTATAATACATCAATTAAAAAACCAACATAAAACCACCTCTTTTTAGATGGAAGAGAGCATCTGGCCATGCATAGAAGCGGTCAGTGTCTTTTTCTGCTACATGCGAAGTAAAAACAG
>NZ_JBALQK010000338.1:1152-3237 GCF_036965845.1 Bacillus sp. JJ1127
TGCATAGCAGGGAATTTAGATGCCGAAAAATTAACATGGATTTATATAATCAAAAAAGATAGAAGGAGAATTTCATGAAAATCGAAAACATCCCTTTCGAAATGAGCTATACATTCGATGAAAAGCTCCATGAAAAGCCAGTATCCCTTGCTCAAATGAAGCAAGGGATTACATTTCTAAAAACAAATTTAGCTCACTTCGCTCATTCAAATATATCGTACGCAAAGCAATGTGGTTTAATTGGTGTTTACGAACGAATCGTAGGAAATCTTTCTGAAAGTAAAGCCTATCTACGAGAAGCTATAGAACGTTACGAAGAGAGTCAACATACACAGGGAATCTTCATTAACAAGCTCCGCCTAGCTCACGTGTATCATTGGGAAAAAGATTTTGAAAAAGCAAATGAAATTTTCACTGAACTCTTTCACATGTTACAGCAAAATGATTTAACACATTACGAGGATTTTCTCTATCAGCACTACGGAAAAAGCAAATTAGATGAAGGAGACCCGAATACAGCTTTGACTTATTTTCAAAAAGCGCTCCAAATTCGAGTAGAAAAAGGCAATGAAGAGCTCATTCACTCTACAGAACTATGTATACAGTATTGTTTTTCACATCTATAAAGAAAGACGTGCATATGCACGTCTTTTTCTAGGATAAAAATTACAATACACCATTCGATATTTTCTTTAAAACCTTATTTAATACCTGTAAACAACAAGCTAGGGCGGTAATGATAATAATGATTGAAACAACAAATTTCAATGGCCCAAACGGAATATAATCCACAAGCCAATTCCTACCATACATAAATCACAAAATCCCTAAAAATAAAGGCGAACACATATTAGTCATGGGAAATATGTGTTCGCCTTTTTTCATTTTCACACACCTAAGTCTCCTTTAGTAAAGAAAGACTCGATGTATTAGATAAATTTCATTGTATTTTCATGTTCTTCTCATATTGAGAAGATATAGTTTGAATTGTAGTTCAACAAAATTCTTGTTCTTGTGAACAATTCCCCATATATGAATGGCCATATAGCCAGGTGAACATATTTGGTTAGTAATACCACCAAAAAAAAGATAGTGCTGATTATCTCAATACTTATCGTGTAGTTCCAAAGAGAAAATAAGGAGGGTTCATAAATGACATATAACGGACAGGATTATAATAAGGATAAGCCATCCATTTCAAATGAAATCGGGTCCGCCCCATCAAGAGCTCGGCAGATGTTGAACAAAGTTCCAGAAGTAACGATTTTCTTCTGGATTATTAAGATCATGGCAACAACGGTGGGCGAGACAGCGGCAGACTTTCTGAATTTCAATATGAAATGGGGCTTGGCTAACACGACTTTTTTCATGAGTGTTTTGCTTCTCATCACATTGTTCTTTCAGTTTAGATCGAAGAAGTACGTGCCAAGTATATACTGGCTTGTTGTAGTGCTGATTAGTGTTGTCGGTACGTTGGTTACCGACAATCTCACGGACAACTTAGGGGTTGCTCTCGAGACAACTACCATCATCTTCACCCTCGCGCTGTTGGCGACCTTTGCAGCATGGTACGCGAGTGAGAAGACATTGTCCATTCACTCCATCTATACGACTAAGCGAGAAGTGTTCTACTGGTTAACCATCCTGTTCACTTTTGCCTTGGGCACCGCAGCTGGTGACCTTATATCAGAGGGACTCCAATTAGGTTATTGGAAATCAGCGCTCATGTTCGCTACAGTGATTGCGGTGGTAACCATCGCTTACTACCGTTTCAAGTTGAACGCAGTGCTGTCTTTCTGGATCGCCTACATCTTGACCCGTCCTTTTGGAGCTTCTCTTGGTGACTACCTGTCACAGCCTCATAAAGAGGGTGGGCTTGGCCTAGGTACTACAGGAACAAGTATACTCTTCCTTATAACAATTTTTGGTTTGGTCATCTATCTGACTAAGTCAAGAAGAGACGAGGTCTCGAGTTCAGTTGACTAAAGACGTGCATATGCACGTCTTTCTCCATTCTAAAACTCACAATATACCATTCGATATTTTCTTTAAAACCTTATTTAATACCTGTAAACAACAAGCTAG
>NZ_JBALQK010000338.1:3280-3781 GCF_036965845.1 Bacillus sp. JJ1127
CAAGCCAATTCCTACCATAGTATATGAGAAGAACGGCAACGAAAATTGCTACGGTATAAGAAATAATAACGCTTAGTAATTGTGTCATGGTCAATTTTTTATACGTCTCTTTTATCTCTTTTCTACGCTCCCATGACACATATATCAATGCTAATATAGAAAGAATCGAAAATATATTCCCCATACTCACAGTCAGCTTTTCCCCTCCTCTACATTAACTTATTTCCTTCTGTTTATCGTTAATCAAAAAGATAATATCACCAATAATAATAGCTCCTATAATAACCTGCGCTACATAATCCATTGTTGTTGGGCCACCAACTTTATTCATCATTATGTATATTCCAGTAATGAATGAGATAGAAAGGCAAACCAGTAATGTAATCTCTATATGTTCATATAGTTTTTGGAAGAAACGTTTCATTGGTATCACTCCTTCACATCTAATTTACCATAAAATTCATATATTAGTTGACACTTACAGATATACGTAATATATTC
>NZ_JBALQK010000339.1:0-206 GCF_036965845.1 Bacillus sp. JJ1127
TTGGTCATTATTAGATTGGGGGAAATAGATGGAGACTTATAAGAAAGACGGTATAGAGTTAATTGAGTTGGCCTCTTTTATTGCAAATTTGAATCGAATTCCAGAACATCATGTTGGATACTGTGGGATAAAAGCAGATGAAATAAAAGACACTTTAGAAAACGATTTTTCTGACTATTGTTTCACAGATTCATTCACTATTATGT
>NZ_JBALQK010000339.1:257-1100 GCF_036965845.1 Bacillus sp. JJ1127
TGTATGAAGATAAAAAAATTATTGGAGCATTAGGATTTGATGTAAATGGTAAAATGAAAACAGCTGAAATCTGGGGACCTTTTATTCATAAAGAAGAGGATTGGGAGAAAATTGCAAAGAAAATGTGGGGAATAGGCCTATCTAAATTAGGAGGAATGATTCATTCGTTCCATGGTTTTTTTAATAAGGAAAATAAAAATGCTCAAGAATTTATGAAATATCTATCTGCCAGTGAACAAGGAAAACATGTAATTTTAAAAATGCATGCTTCAGCTTTTTTATATCATCCTTGTTTATCGATAAAATCTATTACGCCTGGGCTTTATAAAGAGTTTATTACATTACATGATGAAGAGTTTCCAGATACTTATTATAATGGAGAAACAATTATTGGAAGAATAAATGAGTATAATAAATTATTTGTTTTTAAGGAAGAAGAGTGTTTGTTAGGGTATATTTATATTGAAGGTAGCCCTGAATTTAAAGAGGGAAATATAGAATATATCGCTGTTAAACCGTCTATACGAAATAAGGGAATTGGATTAAAACTTTTAAATTACGGACTGTATGAATTGTTTAATTATATGCAAATTGAAGAAATTTCAATTTGTGTAGGTGAAGAGAATGAACGAGCTATTCGTCTATATAAAAAAGCAGGTTTTTCTATTGCAGATAAAATGGAATTTTATTCTGTAAATACATAATTCATTTGTATATTAGTAAAAAACGGTGCAACTTCTCTTCATTATAGTAAAAATGAGGGCAGAAGTATGATCTGGATTATATGAAAGTTTGAAGAACGTAAAACAATAAGTGGTGGGAGTTGTCCCATAAGTCAGTGTA
>NZ_JBALQK010000340.1:0-1743 GCF_036965845.1 Bacillus sp. JJ1127
ATTTTATATAAAATAATAAAGAATATTCAAATAACAAATGACGATAGTTGACTTAGAATAGGATTTATTTGGGCAAGTACCTAGATATAAAGGAAGAGATATAAAATGAAACAATCACTATTACAAGTAGAGACAGTAAGTGGACTGATTTTTTAATATATTATAAAAATCAATCTGAAGAGATTTGATATATAGGGGAGAATATCACATGAAAGCACTAATTACCGGTGGAAATCGAGGGTTAGGATTTGAGCTAGTCAAAGTGTTTCATAAAAAGGGATATGTTGTTTTCCCGATTGTTAGGAAAAACGGCTGTATTCTGAGGAGAGAAACAGAATTGTATGGCAAAATTTTTTAAAAAATTTAGGGGATGAGAACATGAAGGAAATAAAAGTTTTCCATTATGATGCATTTAGTAATAAACCGAATATGGGAAATCCAGCTGGTCTTGTAATAGATGCAGAACGATTGACAGATGATGAAATGCAGCTTATTGCAAAAAAAGTAGGGTTTAACGAAACCTCTTTTGTACTTCCTTCCGATGTAGCTGATATAAGAATCCGTTATTTTACACCGGGACATGAAATGAATCTTTGTGGACATGCGACAGTAGGAACTATATATGCACTTCATGAAAGAGGTTTACTAAAAGGAAAACAAAATCTCACAATAGAAACGAAAGCAGGGGTTTTACCAGTACATATAGGCGTGGATGAAAATGGAGAATCATTTATTAAGATGAGGCAAGCAGTACCACAGTTTCAAAAGTTTGATGGTTCTAGAGAAGACTTAGCTCATAGCATTGGTCTTCATGAAGACGATTTAGATGGAAAATTACCAATTGTATACGGGAGTACGGGAATTTGGACGTTAATAGTACCGATTAAAACATTGGCTGCTTGCGAAAGAATGAAACCAAATAATAAAGAGTTCCCATCTATTCTAAAGGAAATGCCTAAGGCTTCCATTCATCCACTCTGTTTAGAAACTTACGATGAAGCAGTACATATGCACGGTCGTCACTTTTCATCACCTTATTCTGGGACAATAGAAGATCCAGTGACAGGGACTGCTTCTGGTGTAATGGGAGCGTATTATGCTACATTTTTGAAGCAAGATTTTGATAGTGAACTGACATTAATTGTTGAACAGGGACAAGAGATGAAAAAAGATGGTCGCGTCACTGTTTATGTGACAAAAGACAAGGAAGATGATTCTCTACAAATTGAAATCTCTGGAACTGCGGTATATGCAGAGGAGTTGCAAGTTTTGATTTAAAAGTAGGAAAAAGTTCGGCATATAACCGAACTTTTTTCATCTGTTTATCACTTCAATAAAAGATGTATTCCCATTGTTTCTAATTGTAGAATGGAATTTCTGATTTTCTAACGTCTCAGCAACTTGTTGTAATTTTTGTACATCATCATGATGAATGAGTAAACTGTCTGATCCACTTTCTTCAATGTGGATATGCTCAATATTACCAATGGCTTTGTGTACGGCTTGTAAAAAATCGGGTTTCATAAATACGGCCTCCTATATTTACAGTTATTTTTCTTTATTATTTCCTTATTTATGAAAAGTTAGGCTGTTTTTTAAACGAATCTTGGTAATTTTGTTCTTCGAAATTGAATTCATTGTTAGGTTGCCTTTACTTCATATTTTGATAAGACTGTATATCATTTTTGTATTGTTCTAGCATCTAATGAATGTAGAATTAATAGGGTTTTAGTATGCAAGAAT
>NZ_JBALQK010000341.1:0-1957 GCF_036965845.1 Bacillus sp. JJ1127
TTGTATTTCTTTTTTCTTTTCTGGGCTTGGAGGGCGAATGGAGATTGCAATAATAAAGGACACAATACACAGCACACCAATTGTAATAAAAGTTGGTTGGAATCCGCCTAATAGTACACCTATAAACGAACCTGCAAGCGCGCCAAATCCAAATCCTTGATAAACGATTCCGTAATTTGTACTATGATTTTTTAAACCGAAGAAATCACCTACAATGGCTGGGAAGATTGTAATATTTCCTCCGAAACAAAAAGCAACACTTGCTACGCAGACGAAATAAATTGCGTAGTTTAACTGCATAAAGCTTAATGTAAAAACAGACAATCCAATAATAACAAACGTTGCTGAAACAATCTTCAATCGCCCTATTTTATCTGATAACGTTCCAAGGATAATTCGACCAATAGTATTAAAGACTGCAACCATTGCAACAGCGTTAGCGGCAGTTGCCGCACTAAGTCCTACCAGCTGAACGCCTATATCTTTTACCATACCAATTAAATATAAGCCGCTCATACATGATGTAAATAACATAAAGAATAAAAGGTATACTTGTTTTGTACGTAACATTTCTCGAGTCGTATAATCATTATTCGATGTTTGGGATACTGCCTCATTTGTAACGGCTTCACGTAAAAAGCATGAACCTACTAGTACTAAAATCAAAACAGTAATACCCCAATAGGAAAAAGCTTGTGATACCCCAACTGTATCAATTAGCATACCATTTACGTATTTAAAAATTAAACTCCCCATTCCGTAAGCTGAAACAGATATACCTGAAATGAGACCTTTACGATTTGGAAACCATTTGATTAAATTGGATAATGATGTGATATAAGCTGTCCCATCTGCATAACCTACTACCACACCAGCTAATATATATAATAAAGGTAATGAGGAAACTCGTGAGCTAAGTATTAAGCCTAGTCCTAATACAATTCCTGCAATTGCAACTAGTTTACGAAGGCCTATTTTTTGCTGTAATTTTCCTGCAAACAAAGTGGAAAACGATAAAGAAAAGCTGGTAATGGAGAAAGTAATCGCTACAGCCTGAAGTTCCCAGCCAAATTTACTCACTAAAGGTTGATTAAACAAACTCCATGTGTAAATTGTTCCAAGACCAATTTGTATAATAATTGTGCCTAGGACAATAAGCCATGGATGTACAGATGATTGTTTCATGCTAACTGTCCCTTTCTTGTAGTGACATGATTTTTCAAAATTAGTATATCCATGATCCTATACGAAATACGAATATTAAAATGGAAATTAAGATAACGTATTGTTTTTAACATACAAAAAGACACTCCGTTAAGAAGTGTCTTTTTGTATGTTATATACAGATTTATTAAAGAAAAGCTGTGTTAAGATAAGACATTTTCAAATGTTTATATACATAGTACCAAACGATGTCTTTATTTTTATCGGACTTAAGATGTATTTTTCTTTCATAAAAAAGTCTTATAAAAACAAAATTAATATTCGATTTCCTCATAGTCTTTTGGTTGCGGAACAGTTTGCATATTGGCAGCATCTTTTGGATCACTATATATAGCATTTCGCTCAATATTTGTATCTTTAATGTTTTGTTTTTTACTTTTATTCGTTTGTTTTTTCATAAGGGTTCACTCCTTTTCTTTNNTATTTTTACTGGTATGTAAAAGATGATTTCGCGAATGTATCAGCGACTAAATTACTAAATTCTCGTAAATAATACAGATAGTTGTCTCCTCCATAGTTATATCTTTTGTTATACATTTTGGCAACGACAACATTATACTTGGGAATGACTAAAATGGTGGGTTCTGTAATGCCTATTTGATACGAGCCTTTAGGTACCCTTTCCCCAAGTTTGCTTTGTAAAGTGGGGGTGTTTTGAACAAACCAGAAGCATCCATTTTGTAGTAAGTCCATGTTTTCATACTTCGGGCTTTGTCTTCTACCCATGAAACTA
>NZ_JBALQK010000342.1:0-1067 GCF_036965845.1 Bacillus sp. JJ1127
GACGAATTGTATTATTAAGTGCGACACCTAAAGAAAAGACAAAAAAAGCCCACCTCGCTTCGTGTAAAATAGAAGTTACCACACAACTTTTCACACGGAGGACGAGTATGAGCTATTCACATTTTACCATGTTTGAGCGTGGACAACTAGAATCACTTTATAAATTAGGGTATTCCACAAGAAAAATTGGTGCGACTTTGAAGCGTCATCATTCTTCTATCGCACGAGAGTTAAAAAGAAATTCCCAAGAAAACAGTACGTACCACAGTGAACAAGCACATAGAAAATATATCCAGCGAAGAAAAAATTGTAAACCTATCGGTAAATGGTCCAGAGAACTTGCGAAAAAAATTCAAGAAAAATTAGAAGTTACTTGGTCCCCAGAACAAATCCAGCATGGTTATTTGAAAGGGAAGGTTTCCTTCAAAACAATCTATAACTGGTTATATCAAGGGAAACTATTCAAACAGGACCTGTCTTTATTAAGACAGAAAGGGAAACGTCAAAAACCAAAAGAGACACGCGGACGATTCAATGTCGGGACGTCTATTCAAAAGCGGCCATCTGAAGTTAGAAAACGAGAGACATTCGGACACTGGGAATTAGATACAATCGTCTCGAGCCGCGGAAAAAGTAAGGGTTGTTTCGCGACGTTTGTGGAACGAAAAACACGGTATTACCAAGCGATTGTCATCCCAGACCGAACAGCAGAATCTATGGAATTCGCCATCAAACAAATCGCTGCCATGTATTCAACCACTGCATTTCAAACAGCTACTGTTGATAGAGGAAAAGAATTTTCGTGTTATCAACGAGTGGAAAACAACCTGAAAATAGCGGTGTTCTTTGCCGATCCGTATTCTTCCTGGCAACGTGGAAGTAACGAAAACGCAAATGGCCTATTACGTGAGTTTTATCCGAAAAAAACAGATTTGAGCCTTGTTTCACAAAAACAATTGAATCAAGCACTACTTCTTATTAATCGAAGACCAAGAAAATGTTTAGGTTGGAAAACTGCCCACGAAGCGTTTCAGGAGGAACTGTCGCACTTAGATTGACAAACTGTC
>NZ_JBALQK010000343.1:0-1338 GCF_036965845.1 Bacillus sp. JJ1127
CCATAGATGATCCAAATACGGAATGCTTGATTTTAGAGGGGTTTAGAGGAGTAATCCAGGGGTAAAGTGACTATAAGTGTGACCGATAATGTGACCGATAAAATGATGTATTTTTTCTATTATAAGTAACAAGTCGTATGGCACAAGACGTATAATAACTGTTTCCATTATAGTAGCGCAGGGATTTCCTGCGCTCTTTATTTTGGTCACTTTCTTTAGATATTTTCCGATTATATTCTCGCTAACCATTGTCCCCTTACCGTAAGTCCTATTCGCTATTACTCCTCCGATTTATCAACGTAGTCTCTTGTTATTTACACTTAGAATTGACGTTAGCTTTTCCATTTATCTCTACTCCGTTAATTCTACCGATCCCATACGCCTTGTTATAAGTACGCTTCGGGACAAGCCCTCGCTACGCCTCCCGCTATGGGCTACGTCCCCCAACCGTTTAGTTACTTACCGTTATATTCGTCCACTTTCTTAGTTAGCGGTAGTCCCTACATTAACAACTATCCGTGGTTAATGGCTTCCGCCTCCCACCTCGTTTAGTAAGTGGCGTAGTTCCAATATTTTTTTCGTTTATTTACGTTTTTATGTGTTGACGTGTTTTACGATTTTTGCTAGCGGAAGGAGGAAGGTCTAGGAAACGATGAGGCAGACTTCACCCCTGGTTTACAGCGAAAAAATAATTGCTGTAAACGTAAGAGGTAAAGCACGTTTTTACTAGCGTCAGTCGTTGGCTGAGGTTTCCGCGTACGCCCCTTCCGACTTCGGTAGTTTCCTACCCATCGTCTTTCTACATTGCAGCATGTCCCACAATGCGAATATCTGACGATACACCCCGCCTTTACGTATCCGTAAAAGCGCCATGCGTCCACTCCTTACCGTTAATGGCCGTAACCGCCTAGACCTGCACACGCATGGAAGGGTTATGCGTTAAATGTACAGCGCCTTACTTTCCGACATTGGCTAGGCTCACCTGTTCAAGTTTAACGAGTGTTAGGTCGTTCCTCGTTCGGAAATTACTCCTGTCTCCCCTAAAAAAGACAATAAGAAACTAAGCCTCGTGAATCCCATTTTTAAAAACGAATGATTACAGGAGGCTGATCGGTTAATTTCCGTTATTTAGTTGTCGACCAAATACGTGATTCACGTATAAATTGTTTAATTTGCGTATTTTAAATACTGATACTTCGTTAACTACGCTTCTATTAACACCTCTATCTTTCGTAATTCCGTTATCGCGTAATTTATAACCATATTATAATTACGTTATTTCGTAATTGTCAATAATTAATTTTTCCGTTATTGCGTAATTTCTTATGAAAACTTATA
>NZ_JBALQK010000344.1:0-716 GCF_036965845.1 Bacillus sp. JJ1127
TTCAATTTATTTATTGTATTTTTAGGCATTGGTCTTGTTGTTCCCATAATGCCATCTTATATGAAGGAATTACAATTAGGTACTAATATTATGGGATATTTAATTGCTACATTTGCATTTGTTCAACTACTAACATCTCCTATTGCTGGAGTACGGGTAGATATATTTGGCCGAAAGAAATTGTAACCACAACATATAGCGTGGTGAAAAGCTATATACACATATATTTTTCATTATGATATTTAAATAACAATATATTCGTTTGGAATTTGAGGTGAACAGTATGGAAAGTTTAAAAATATTGAAAGTTAGCATATGCATTTTTGGCATATTATTTGTTACGAATGGCATTGACTTTATTGCTGAATTGCTAAAAGACCACACATTCAATTGGTTAGAGTTTCTATGTACAATTGGATTTTTATTTGTATTGATAAAAGATTCGTTAGATCTTAAAAATAAAAATTATGAAAAATGATGAAAAATAATGAAGTGACAGTGTTCGCATTTGACGTTTTTGATATAGCGTGATATAGTGAAATCACTAATGAGCTACATAATGTGGTACGGAAATAAAGCACGTTGAATTCAAGGCCTTAAGCTTGTGATGCATTCATGTCCTTTATATCCACCTTTTCATGTGGATTCATAGTTTCATTTTATTTAGGAGGTACATGACATGCAAACAGGTAAAGTTAAATGGTTTAACAGCGAAA
>NZ_JBALQK010000344.1:786-1818 GCF_036965845.1 Bacillus sp. JJ1127
AGAAGAAGGTCAAGAAGTTTCTTTCGAAATCGTTGAAGGTAACCGTGGACCACAAGCTGCTAACGTTACAAAAAACTAATTAGCTAGCGAAAAAAAGCATTCCGAATTTCGGAATGCTTTTTTTATGCCTTCGAACCAGACTCATCAGAAGACAATTCTCCATTAAAGGCACGTTTTTCAAAATCATCCAGCATTTGCTCATATTCTTCATGTGCTTCTGTCGCATACACTTGCGGATTCTTTCCATATATATCCGTTCCGATGAAGTTTTCAAAGTCTTCTACGTAACCACGTGGCTCTTCAGCATCGACATACATCTCGTTAAAGTTTTTAGAATCGCGGCGTTCTAAATCAGCTGGTGTTTCTGATGTTCCGTATAAGGCGACGTCTTGCCAAGCATCCTCAGCATCGTATGCAACAGCACTGTCTAAATCATATTTGCCAAATCCCTCTAGTAGTTCTTCTTCAACGGGACGTACTTCTAGATTTAATTTATTTGTTGTATGTTCAATACAAGTTGTTGCAGTTGGCATTGCTTCCAATCTTTCCAGTGGAATTTCTTCACCAGACACTTCACAAATACCGTATGTGCCAGCTTCAATTTTTTCCAGGGCGTGCTTTGTATCTTGCAGCTGTTTATTCCATAATTCAATCAGCCCGAAATCTTTTTCTCGTTCGTATAATTCGGTAGCCATATCACCAGGGTGGTTATCATAAGCAGATAATTCCCCAACAGATTCCCGTTCAGAAGCACGATCTTCACTCTCATGATTTTGTAGCGTTTGTTCAAGTTCTTGCTGTTGCTGTTCTAACATGGATTTAAAATGATTGATTTGTTGTGGAGTTAACATAGTAGTATCCACCTTCCTACAATTCGGTTTCTTTATGTAGTATGGGCTGGATTGTGGGAATTATCCCGCTATTTGCAGGCGGTAGTACTCCGACTGCAAAATTTAATGAAAAACAAAGAAGTGAAGTGGGAGATAAGCTACCTGTAAAAGCCTGATTCGTTCAACTATATATACATCAATT
>NZ_JBALQK010000345.1:0-1404 GCF_036965845.1 Bacillus sp. JJ1127
CTATATAATTCACCTCATTAACTAACTTCCAAATGCTCTTTTTCTATCATCTCTGCGCTTTTATTATTAAAATATACCCAAATACAAGCTATAAATAAAAGCGATGCTGTGGAAAAGAATACATATTGAAATCCGGCATGTGCGGCAATCTGTCCACCGAGTACTGGACCGATCATATTCCCTAAAAATTGAAAAGATTGATTGTATCCGAAAATGCGTCCAGTTACATGATTTGGTGTATGTTTTTTTAATAGAGTTTGTACGGAAGGTAATAATCCAGCTTGTGCGATTCCTAATAAAAAACGAAGAATTAATAATTGCCATACAGAGGTCACAAATGCTTGTGGGATAAAAATAATTCCTGCAACAAACAATGCTACAATTAAAGTTTTTTGAGGACCAATGCGATCCGATAACCGCCCCAGTCTAGGAGCTGCTAAGATGACCGCTAAACCTGTCGCTGACATTACGGCACCTGCAATCGTTTCAATATGAGGTGTATGTGCGCCTGCTAAATGCTTTACATACAATGTAATAATAGGCTGAATTGACATATTCGCAAGTTGAATCATAAACGTTGCGACAAATAAGCTCATAATAAAATGTTTTGCTGGAACCATCGTCCATACTTTCTTCGGTTGTGCTTTTTTCTTCTGAACAGAATGATTCGATTCATGTAAGAAGAAAAAGACGATTATAAATGAAAGAAATAAAAAAGCTCCTGTCACTAAAAATACATGACGCATTCCAATTAGCTCAGACAAATATCCTCCGAGCATTGGCCCAAGCAGTGAGCCACTGACCCCTCCAGTTGATATTGTCGAAATTGCCCAACCAGAATGTTCTTTTGGTGTTTCTGCTGCAATAAATGTCATCGCTGTAGAAAGAAAACCAGCTACCGCTCCCATTAGAAAACGAAGCGCGACTAGTTGATACACATTCGTGACAAATCCCATAAGCGTCATGATAATCGCCATGCCAAGACTAGCTCGAATGAGCATCAACTTCCGTCCATGTATATCACCAAGTCTCCCCCATAAAGGTGACACAATCGCACCCATTAGAAAGGTTACACCGAATGCAATTCCTGACCACTGTGCGATATTAGACGTACCCGTTACTCCTAAATCCTCAATATAAAAGGATAAGAAAGGAATCACTAAACTCATACCAGCTGCAGTGGTAAAACAACCAAGCCAACAAATCATTAAATTTCTTTTCCAGCTGGCCATTTTCACACCTTCTTTCTTAGATACCCATTCTACACCTTTTTATTTAAAAAGTTTAGCAATACGATTTAGGAACTATACTTCATTTACATCCTTTACTATATATACATCAATTCAAAAAACGACATCAAACCCCTCTTTTTAGGTGGGAGAGAACATCTGGCCATGCATAGAA
>NZ_JBALQK010000346.1:0-1126 GCF_036965845.1 Bacillus sp. JJ1127
CCCAAAAAGAGGGGTTTTAATTGATGTATACATATCTAAAAAAAGTGCTAACACAATTATACTAAAATGTGCCAGCACTTTCTTCTTTTTATTCTCCTTTAAACACTGGTGGACGCTTTTCTAAAAATGCCGTGATTCCTTCTTTGTGATCGGCCGTTTGTCTCATCGCGTATTGTCCACGCTTTTCAAGTTGCAATGTTTGTTCTAGACTAGAGCGATTCACTTCGCATAAAATTTGCTTCGTTTGAATCATCGCTTTAATTGGTTTTTGCAGCCACTCGTTTATTTTTTGTTTCACAGCCCCTTGGAAGTTTTCTCCGATTACTTCATCAATTAAACCAATGTCTAACGCTTCTGTTGCCGATAGCTTCTTACCTTCCCAAATGATTTGTTTCGCCATATTTTCACCAAGGCGTTTTTGCAGGAAGAAATGACCTCCACCGTCTGGAATTAAAGCGATTCCAATAAAATTCATCGCAATGATGGATGAAATATCAGCCATTACATAATCCGCGGTTAACGCAATGCTTAATCCAAGACCTGCCGTCGGACCATGAATGGCACTAATGACAAGCTTCGGCATTGTATATAATGTAACAACAACTTCAGAAATCGCATTCATGATACCTTCAAATTTGCTTTCATCATTACTTGAAAGCATCGATTTAATATCGCCACCCGCTGAAAAACCGCGACCATTCCCGCATAATACGACAATATGAGCTGAACTTTCAGCAACTTCTTTCAGTTTTTTTGCCAATTCCTTTAAAGTAGGCTCATCTAACGCATTTAATACTTCTGGACGATTTACCATGACCGTTGCCACACGTCCTTCATATTTGACAACTACAGACTCTGCTTTACTTTTTACTTCCATTATATACCCCCTCTTTCTTCCCTAAAGATTATACTTATATAATTATAGAAAGAGGCTCGAAAATCCTTCTTTTTTCTTAATTTTCTGTCTAATTATCGTGAAATTTGTATGTATTGCCGTATAAAACATATTATAATGAAGAAAAATAACTGAATTAGTGTACATTTATCGCCTTTCTTCTTCTATTTACCATTAGAATAAAATAGTGTATTCTTAAGTTTGATGTATCAAAATAAATATAGAAATTCA
>NZ_JBALQK010000347.1:0-9382 GCF_036965845.1 Bacillus sp. JJ1127
TAAGTAGTTCAGATAACGTGGAGAAACCGTATAAATGGCAGGTTAAATCGAGTATAAAACCACAAAGGTTTTATACTCGATTTTTTTGTTGATATGTAAAGGTTTATTCTGTTTTCGCTGTTGAATTAACAAGTGCAATAGCACATCAATTATCAGGATGACCATAACCATTGTCATTTCGTTATTTTAGATTTGATTCAAGTTGCTATTCGAGGTGTTAAAAAAGGAGTAGGAAAGTTATGTTAAAATATAAAGACAAGCAAAATGGTTCCTGTTCCGTTAACGAGCAGGATTGTTGAACAATCGGCATTTGTTTTAAGAGTGTCTAGTTTTCTAATAATGGAGGGGAATTATCAGATGTCAAACTACGAAAACGAAGAAATGCTAACGGGAGGGAATGTCTCAAACGTATATCGTTCGGAAGGTACTGTTCGACGAGAATTAAAGCCAGACAGTACCAAAATTCATAACCTATTAAATCATTTGGAAAACAAAGGTTTTAGTTATGCACCAAAGTTTTTAGGTATTGATGAAAAAGATAGAGAGATATTATCATTTATTGAAGGAGAAGCTGGTAATTATCCTTTAAAAGAATACATGTGGTCTAATGATGTTTTAAAAGAAATAGCGAAGACGCTCCGTCTTTACCATGATGCTGTGAGTGACTTTCCGTTATCAGATGATTGGAAACCAATGGATAATACTCCAAATAAAATAGAGGTTGTATGCCACAATGATTTTGCAATATACAACATTATTTTTAATCACGAAAAACCAGTAGGTATTATTGATTTTGATGTTGCTGGTCCTGGTCCAAGAATTTGGGACATAGCCTATACTCTTTACACTTGTGTCCCCTTAAGTAGAGTTTATCATACTGAAACAGGTGAGGCAGTTTATTATAATTCATTACAGCATGCCGACCGTATAAAACAAAGAGTTAAATTGTTTTTTGAATCCTACGGTGAGGATATGGAAGAAGATTATTTGGAGATGGTATTGCTACGATTAGAAGGGTTATGTAAATACATGAAAAGAAAAGCTAAAGAAGGCGATATGAATTTTCAAAAAATGATAGATGAAGGACACCTTGAACATTATCAAGACGACATTAAATTCATTCGTGAACATGGAAAAGAGTGGATTTAATGAAATAAGTCTTATACAAAAGTAAAGCTCAGAGTCATATAGGGACTTTGAGCTTTTTTGCGTGTTATTTACTATGCAAATTAACCTGTGAATTAATATGTTATTTAGCTCGTTATTTTGGATTTGGCATTATATGTAATGAATAGACGGTCGTATTAAAATAAAGTATTAGATTAAATAGTAGCTATGCGATTTTTATGCAGCGGCTTTAAATATGGTAAAATTTACGTGGGGTTGATTTTTGAGATGAGGGGGATTGTCTTGGACACACTGTTTTTCACTCTACTAGTAATAGGAATTGTATCTGCCTTTATAGGAACGTTAGCAGGAGGTGGAGGATTAATCACTTTACCGGCTATGATGCTTGTAGGCGTACCTATCCAGATTGGAATTGCAACTAATAAATTTTCATCAGGAATCGCTGCACTGACAAGCATATTCTACTTACTAAAAAATAAGCATCTAAGTGTAAAAACAATAATCGTGAATGTCTGTATTGCTATGATTGGAGGAATGAGTGGCGCACTTATTACCTCACATGTAACAGAACAAACAATGAGTACTATGGCCTTAATCTTATTGCTATTTGCTTTAATTATTACATTGAAAAATAAGCAATGGGTATCTTCTGTTGAGGGGAAAGCTAAAGATACAACAATTGTAAGTAATGCCATGCCGTTCTTTATAGCTGCTTATGATGGAGGATTTGGTCCCGGATCTTCAACATTTGGAATTCTACATTACATGAATCAAAAAAACACGTATATGAAAGCAGTTCAACTGACAAGAGTTTTGATTTTTGGTAGTTGTTGTGGAGCATTTATCATATTTTATCAAACAGGATTTGTCCAATGGAATTACGCAATTGCAATGGCAATCGGATCAGCAATTGGTTCCCAAATTGGATTAATTGCATTACCTAAAATTCCATTAAAGATTGCTAAAAAATTATTAATTACCATCATTTTTTTGCTAATAGGACAAGTAGCATTTAAGATGATTTGACTACCGAGAACACAGATTATGTGTTCAGTTATTACGTGAAGAAAGAAATAGAAAGTTTATCTAGAATGAAAAGGTCCATCAATTAGATGGGCTTTTTTTATTTCTAGTTTATGGAAGAATTTGTGTGCTAAAATGGTATAAAATATCAGAAAAATCAAAAAGCAAAAAGAAAGGTGAATGCGGTGTATGTCTATATTAGAAAAAATTAAAGAAAATGTTTCTAAAGTCATTGTAGGCAAGGAAGAGGTAATTGATTTAGCGATGATTGCGCTAGTTGCAAATGGACACGTTTTATTAGAAGACGTACCAGGAACAGGGAAAACAACGCTTGCTAAAACACTTGCCAAAAGTATTGCTGGAGCCTTTCAACGTATTCAGTTTACATCTGATACGTTGCCTGGTGATGTAGTAGGATTAGAATATTTTGATATGAAAGAGAGTAATTTTAAAACAAGGAAGGGGCCTATTTTTGCAAATCTTGTTTTAGCAGATGAAATTAACCGGGCTGTTCCAAGGACACAATCAGCCTTGTTAGAGGTAATGGAGGAACGAACGGTAACGATTGCAGGAATAACGCATGTATTACCAAATCCATTTATTGTGTTAGCTACACAAAATCCGTTAGAATCAGCAGGAACATTTGCACTTCCAGATGCGCAGTTAGATCGATTTCTATTAACAATTCGGCAAGGGTACCCAGATCGTACATGTGAAAAAGAAATGCTAAAACGATTTAAAGAAAAAAATCCATTCAACTATTTACAAAGCGTTGTATCTCTTTCTGATATATTGGAGTTGCAGGAACAATCTAAAAGAATCCATATACACGATGAGGTGGAAGAATACTTGCTCGATATTGTGGAAGCGACGCGAAAGCATGATCTAGTGGAAATTGGAGTTAGTCCACGGGGATCGTTAGCTTTTATGAGAGCGGCTCAAGCAAGAGCTTTATTAAAAGGTAGAGAATATGTAACTCCTGATGATTTGAAAGCTTTAGCATCCCCAGTTTGTGCCCACCGATTAACTTTAACCATTGAAGGGGATATGAAAACAACAAAAGTAGATGTACTGCAAGGGATTTTAGAAAAAATTGCAGTTCCAGTGGAAAGTGTATGAACGAAATCATAAAAAAGAAAAGTCTATTGTTGGAGCCTCTCTTTATAGGGGGAATTGGAGTTCTTTGTCTTATACTCGTAGTATTTACAAATCAATTTTTAATTGTGGCTGCCTTTTTGTTTTATTTGTTGCTAGTAGGATTTATATATATGTATATGAAAGCAGTCATGAGAGTGAGATGGGAGATTTCTCAAAATCAAAAGAGATTATTTATGAAAGAAACAGGAGAGTGTGTAGTGCAAATTATAAATGAGGCACGCTTCCAAATTTTTAAAGCAGCTCTTCAGTTTCGTTCTGATGAACAAATAGAGTGGGAAACGAATCAGAAGATGCAACGTTCTCATCATTCTTATCAAATTCCTATTCAAATAGAAGGAAGAGATATGATAACAATTATGTTAGAGGGAAATTCGAATGAAAGAGGGCGGCAAGGTTGGAAAACTGCGGAACTTATGATATCAGATCCATTCGGCCTTCTGACTTATTATTTGCCCATTGAACAAAAGAAACTACCAGAATTTCATATTCTTCCGCAGATGTCGAAAGTAACGATACCGGAAATGACAACATGGAAACATGGATTTCGCAGAGCAGCTGTTTCTCCATTATATGATGAAACAAAAATAGTAGGTGTGAAAGAGTATGAAGGAGAGCCATTTCGCTCCATTCATTGGGGAGCTACTGCGAAAACAGGAGTTATTAGTGCAAAAAAGTATGAATATACACAAGGAGACCGGTATGCACTATATGTAAATATATTAGGAAAAACAGGATATACGCTTCGTACAGATATGGAATATTTAATTCAAGTAGCTGCCGGTGTATGCCGAGAGTTAATTTTACAAGATTGCTCGTTTGAACTATGGATTAATGGGGTACGTGAACAAGGTGTCATTCACTTAAAGGGAGGAAAGCACCGAAAACAACTCTATAAAGCAATGGATCTTTTGTCTTCGTTAACAGAAAAAGACACACCACTTAATGCACATTTTTTCTATCAAACAGGCTTTCGAAGACAAGAAGCAGGTTGTATCCCATTAATTATTGGACATCCACCTGAAAAACAAAAAGGATGGATACAAATTGTAAAGTAAAGGAAGGGGAGTATGAAGAAATATAAATGGGGATCACGCGTTATATTTTGTTTCATAGCTATTAGTGCGTGCTTTGTATTAGCGATTGGAATAACAAAAGGCGCTTTTTTCGCGAAGGAAAAGGTACTAGATTCTTCTAATCCAAAGGGAAACCAGGGTGAACTACTTTTATCTAAAGGAGGGAAGAGTATTGAAAAAGGAAGGGCGGGACTTTGGAGGAAAGGGGAGGAGAAGGATTCAGGATCAGGAGTTGAAATAGAGGATACAATTGATTTTGATAAAGATGGATATTATGAGAAGGGGAAATTTAAACGAATACCCCGAGATAATAAGTTGCAAAATGATGGCGAAGAGTTTACAGGGATTAACACCGGAAATATCTTCATACAAATTGGTATTCTTTTTTTAATTATTTTAATCTTGTTTTTCATTTTTCGTCGTATACAAAATAAGAAACAACCGCTTCATAATATACGTTCTAAGCAAAAAGAAATACAAAAAGTTAAGGAAGAGGAAGAACAAGAACAAGAGAATCGAGATAGCTCAATACTTCCAGTAGAAGAAGTGCGAGCAATGCTAATCAAATGGGAATTGACATTACCGAAGTTTGAAAAGAGAAGATTACAAGAGACGGTTCAACAATGGTTTTCTCGTATCCACAAAAGTAATGATATTATTCCTATCTATGAAAAAGTAAGATATGGGGAAGGAACTGCTTCAAATGAAGAATTACAGATTATGCGGAGATGGGTAAAGGAAAATGCAAACAAGGGTTTATAATGTTAAATTTAGAGTAGGGCTATATCATTTTATAGGGTATTTGTGAACAGTGAATTTATAGTGAAATAAAAAGAATTAGAAGGAGAAAGTCTCTTATTAGCGGAAGTGTTACTGTATTTATTTCCAAAAATCACTATGTGAAGGTGGATATAGAATGAACGTTAAAAAACTTTACTTTTTACCAGCTGGCCGCTGCATGTTGGATCATTCTTCTGTTAATAGTACGCTTACTCCTGGTAAACTTTTGAATTTACCGGTATGGTGCTATCTTTTGGAAACAACAGAAGGTCCTATTTTGATAGATACTGGAATGCCAGAAATCGCTGTAGATAATGAAGAGCTTTTTAAGGGAACATTTGTTGAAGGGCAGATTCTTCCTAAAATGAAGTCGGGTGATAGAATTGTAAATATTTTAAAACGAGTAGGCTATGCGCCAGAAGATCTTCTTTGTGTTATTAGTTCTCATTTGCATTTTGACCATGCTGGTGGGAATGGAAGCTTTAGCCATACACCAATTATTGTGCAACGAACTGAACATGATGCTGCTTTACATAGAGAAGAATATTTAAAGGAATGCATATTACCAGGTTTGAACTATCAAATGATTGAGGGAGATTATGAAGTAATGCCAGGTGTTCAGTTGCTCTATACGCCGGGACATTCCCCAGGGCATCAATCAGTATTCGTTAAAACGGAAAAATCAGGCTCTGTTTTGCTAACAATTGATGCATCTTACACACAGGAAAACTTTGAGCAGGATGTTCCATTCGCAGGATTTGATTCAGAAATGGCCTCACAATCTATCAAGCGATTAAAGGAATTTGTTTTAGATGAAAAACCAATTGTTTTCTTTGGACATGATATGGAACAAGAAAAAAGTTGTAAAACATTCCCTAAGTATTTATAGTGTACTTATTTTGTAGGAATAAAAAATAATATAACTGCACCTTTTTTCATATTGATTTATGGAGATATGATATCCTAATAAAATCTAAAAAAGGTGGAAGGTATGAAAAAAAATCATAATGCTGTTTAGTGTAATGATATGTTGTTGGCTGTTAAGTGGATGTGATCGCACCTATTCATATATTGGAGAAAGTGAGCATTGAAAAGGCAAGTATATAATTTCACAAGCAGATACTAGTGAATCTGGAGAAGGATCGATTACTTACAAAGGAAAAGATGGCGAAAAAATCAATGAAGTAAGGTGGAGAGTTGAAGATAATAGTAGCAAACAAGAGGGAACGGGATTTATTGAGAGAGGAACGATTCAATTGAAATCTTCATGTTCGGGTTGTGCAGTACATGATAAGGAAGAAGCCTTTTGGGTCACAATTGAATGGGATGGAAAGAAAGAGACTTTTGAAATGAGATACAAGTAGTTGGGATTGTTAGACTAAATGAAAAAAGAGTGGTTTAAAAAATGAGCTGTGGAATAAAAAACTTAGCATGGGGAATAGAAAAGAATAAAAAACGACTTACATACTAAATGATTTTAAGGTGCAAGTCGTTTTTTTATTGGATTTGTAAAAAAGAACCTTAAATTTTGGTGGATGGAAAAAATTTAAGGCTCTTTTCTTAGTTAGTGAGAGTATTTGTTTTGATTTGAGAGGAAGAAGAGAAAAAGATTTCTCCCTTGCATTTATAAATAATTTGTTTTGCATGATGTAATTATGAATTACAGAACCAATTTTATAATTTTAAATTTTGTAAGATTGTAGGTTAATGAAAATAGGTGTAGATGTAAAATAAAGTCATGCTGTTTGTAAAAAAGCTGTATGAATGGTGTTTTAAACCATACCACTAGTTAAAGAAAATACATATATGGTGGACCTTTTGAGATAGATATAATTATGTGAAAATGATAGTAAGGAGGCCGAGGAAGTGTTTAATGATTTTAAGTTTGTAGACAATCGTCCGGTTTATATCCAATTAAAGGATTATTTGAAAAAAATGATTATGAAAGGCCAACTATTGGAGCATCAGAAGCTCCCATCTACCCGAGAATTAAGTAAATTATTATCGGTTAGTAGAACGACCGTTCTCACTACTTACGCAGATTTAGAACAAGAAGGCCTAATCTATGCAATAAAGGGAAAAGGAAATTTTGTAGGGAAAGTCGATGCAACCAAATCACCATCTATCGAACTAAACTGGAAAGGAATGCTGAATGAAGTTACCTTGCAAGCGGATGAATTAGATTTAATGAAGCACGGTGTTCGCTGGGAAAAAGGTATGATTTCATTCAATAGCATTGCCCCAGATGAAAAACTTTTTGATGTCGAAAATTTTAAAAGGGCTTTTTTGACGAGGTTATCCAATGAAGGAGATATCATTTTGAACTACGGATATGCCAAAGGTTACAGACCCCTAATTCATTACCTTCTTCATTATATGGAAATGAAAGGGGTAGACATTTCCAACAAAGATATCCTCATCACGAATGGCTTCACTGAGGGTCTGGATATTTTATTGTCTTCCTTAGCTAAAAAATCCGGGCGTATTATTTGTGAAAATCCTACCCATCATACTGCATTAAAGCTTTTTCGATTACATGGATATGAAATCCACGGGATGGAGATGAAGGATGATGGTATCGATATTTGTCAAGTTGAGAAAAGTTTGTCCGAAACAGATTTTGATTTTGCATATTTAATTCCGTCTTACCATAACCCTACTGGGATTGTCACCTCTTCTGAAAAAAGGTCTAAAATTATGAAACTTTTTTCAAAATATCAAGTTCCAATTGTAGAGGATGGATTTAATGAGGAATTACGTTATTCAGGTTCACATTTGGCGCCGTTATTGACCTTTTCCGGATCCGGGAACAATGTTATCTATATTAGCAGTTTTTCAAAAGTTCTTTTTCCGGGCTTACGTGTTGGATGGATTTTAGCGGATAAGAAATTAATCCACTACTTGGAAAGTATGAAAAGGGCACGTAATATTCATACGTCCACATTGGATCAGGCAGTGCTTTATCAGTATTTACATGATGGCTATTTCGAAAAATATTTAAAAAAGGCCAAGTCAATTTATAAGAAAAAATATGAACTAGCACTTCATTCTTGTAATCAATACATTCCATTTAAAAGAATGACTGGAGATGGCGGACTCCATCTTTTTATAGAGTTAGAAGAAGGAATACATTCACGTATACTTTTGAAAAAATGTTATCAAAAGGGAGTTGTTTTTTCTTCTGGAGATGTCTTTTACACGGATGGAAGGGGAAGTAATACGTTTCGATTAGGATTCTCTCGGTTAACGGAAGAAGATATTCTCACTGGAATTAAGATAATTGGTGATACTTTAAAAAATGAAAATTAGGAGTTGGAAAAATGAGAGTTGGCGTTATTATGGGAGGAGTGTCCTCCGAAAAACAAGTGTCCCTCATGACAGGGGAAGAAATGATTGCGCATTTGGATAAGAGTAAGTACGAAATAGTGCCTATTAAACTAAATGATAAAAAAGAGCTTGTTGAAAAGGGAAGAAATCTTGATATTGCATTGTTAGCACTTCATGGAGAATATGGGGAGGACGGTACGATTCAAGGTACACTGGAAACCCTTGGCGTCCCATATACCGGAAGTGGCATGCTATCAAGCAGTATTTGTATGGATAAAAATGTATCGAAAAAAATGATTCGTTATGAGGGCATTCAAACACCAGATTGGATTCATCTTTCAAGTATGGAAGAGCTTCAGCTTGATGAAATAGATAAAATGGGGTATCCGTTAGTGGTAAAACCAAATTCAGGTGGTTCCAGTGTAGGGGTAAAGATCGTATACGATAAGGATTCTTTACTTTCCTCTCTTGAAGAGGTATTCAAATGGGATTCTGAACTAGTAATTGAAAAATATATAAAGGGCGAAGAAATTACATGTTCTATTTTGGACGGAAACCTTTTACCAATCATTTCGATTCAACATACGGCTGAATTTTTTGATTATCATGCGAAATACGATGATATCGCTACGATTGAAGAGGTTGTAGAACTTCCGGCTACAACACATGAACGTGTCGCTGAAGCTGCAATGACCTGCTATAAATCATTAAAATGTAGTGTTTATGCTAGGGTAGATATGATTATAAAAGATGGAATCCCGTATGTTATGGAAGTGAATACATTGCCGGGGATGACCCAAAATAGCTTATTGCCTAAAAGCGCCCATGCGGCGGGAATATCCTATAACAAGCTATTGGATATAATTATTGAAACTTCCTTACAGGTTAGAAGG
>NZ_JBALQK010000348.1:0-7031 GCF_036965845.1 Bacillus sp. JJ1127
AAAAAAAGGGGTTTTATGTCGTTTTTTTAATTGATGTGTATATAAAATAAAATTAATTTTTCTCATTTTTAATTAATCTAAGAAAGCAGTAAAAGCAATAACAACTAGTAGAACACCACTAATGAGTGTTCCAAATTGTCCAATTGTAAATTTTCCAATCCTCACATTGGCTACTTTTTCACCTAATACAACTCCCGCCCACACAGTTATAAAACTAGCAATAGCGGCAGCTAAACATATGGCAATAGGTGATAAGCCTAGCAAACCAGCACCTAAACCATTTGTAAGTGCATTTGCTGAAAGTGCAACACCTAGAAAAATCGATTCAACAAAACCTATACTTCCAGACTTATCAAAGTCTGCTTTTGTTGGGTCTTTCATGATTGTTTTTAAATGATCAGAGACACCGTCTGTTTCTGATTGCTCTATCGATATTTCCCTCATAGCTACAGCTTCTTTATTTCTTCTTGGCATTGCAAGTAATATAATACGGATTCCAATAATGATTAGTAATAATGAGCCTACAATAATCGGAAATATTCCTGGTAATACTTTAGAAAGCCACACACCAAAATAAATTCCTGCCGCACTAAATGCAAAACAAATAATAGAAATAATAAAATTGGAGAAAGCATGAATACGAATTCCACGTATCCCATAAGAAATACCTACCCCAAAATTATCAATACTCGAAGAAATTGTAAGTGCCAATATCATCATCCATACCATTTTGAATAACCTCTTTTCATATTTGATGTACACTTCTTTGGATGTTAAGTTTTTCAATAATGGTTTGTTGATAGATTCAAAGAATCAATATTTTTCTTTCTGACTATGACTCATTTCTTTTGCATCTTGCACTTCCTCTTCTATGTTTCTCTCATGATTCTTTAACGTTTTTTGTAATGCTCTTTCTGCTTTTGCCTCATAAATAATATCTTCTATTTCTTCTTTCAAAGTTTCAGTAGCTGATTTAACACCTCTTATTCCCGCTTTCATAATTGGACGCAACGTATTTTGAGCTACAGAAAGAATAGAAACAGAGGCTGCAGCTAATGCAGATCCTACCAAAATTTTTCTAATCATTTTTTCATCTCCCTCTATTTTCACTGCGTTCATTTCTATTTAAATTGCTACTGTAACTTCATGACATTCTTGCCTGTGAATATTTTTTGTTTTACGAGTTAATAATTTCAAACATATTTTTGATAACTTAGATACAGATCCAGCCACGACTGTAATCAAAATCCATTGTTTTATATTTAACGGAACTGTGTGGAAAATTTTCGAAATTGGAGGGAAATATAGTGCACCAAATAATGTTAGCCAAGAGATACCAATTGCTGTCATAAAGAAATGATCTTTTGACCAATCACGAACTGTTTCTTCAGACCCTTCTTGTCGCCATGAGAATGTCTGAATCAATTGCCCCGCCACTAAAGTTGCAAAGGCTGTTGACTGTGCTACAGCAAGAGGCATCCCCATAGTCAAACTCGCAACAAATAATCCTAATGAACCAGCTCCAAGCAACACACCTCGTGTAATTACCTTTTGATATAACTCTTTATCAACAATATCTTGCCTTTTTGTTTGCTTTGTTTTATTTCCAGGATTTACAGCTAAAATCATTGCTGGTAACGCATCTGTAATTAAATTCATTAATAAAATTTGAATTGGAATTAATGGGATAGGTAACCCTGCTATTACAGCCACACTAGTAACTAAAATTTCTGCTAGATTACCAGTTAAGAGACAGCCAACTGCTTTACGTATATTACCAATAATTGTTCGTCCTTCTTTTACACCGTCTATAATCGAACCAATATGATCTTCTTTTAACACAATATCCGCTGCTTCTTTCGTTACTTCTGTTCCAGTTTTCCCCATTGCAATTCCTACATTTGCCTTTTTAATTGCCGGTGTATCATTTACACCGTCTCCAGTCATAACAACAATTTGCCCATATTTTTGAAAAACCTTTACAATTCTTAATTTATGACTCGGTGTCACACGTGCAAATATAGAAACATCTTTTACAGTTTCCTCAAGCTCCTTATCGGTAAGCCTATCGATATCCTGACCATTTAACACTTTATTCGCTGTATTCTTAATTCCAATTTCTTTCGCAATTGAAATAGCTGTATTTGGATGATCGCCAGTAATCATTACAGGTTTCACACCTAATCTATAGGCTTCTAGAATACTCTTTTCTACCTCTGGTTTTGGTGGATCAATCATGCCCACTAATCCAACAAAAATCAATTCTTGTTCTTCTATTTTGTTAGCTTCCCAATCAACAGAACGATATGCCAAAGCTAATACCCGTAGAGCACCGTCTGCAAGCTCTGTATTTCTTTGAATGATTCTGTTCTTTTGTTCATCATTCAGCAGATGTACACGACCGTTTTCTTGGTAGAATTTACAACAATCTAAAATCGCCTCTACAGAACCTTTTGAAAACATTTTGTATTCATTTTCTTCCGTAGAATTTTGACAGATTACACTCATGATACTTGTTTCAGAATCAAACGGTATTTCATGACATCTATTCCATAACCCTCTGTAATCTTCTACAGATGTTGACTTTGCAGCAAGACAGAGTAATGCCCCTTCCGTTGGATCACCTTTCATTTTCCATTCATTCTGTTCTATCTTTAATTCACTATTATTGCATAAAACCGAAATTTGCATGATACGCTCTAAATCAAGACTTTTTACAGAAACATTAGGTTCATTTCTTTCGTTCACTTTTCCTTCTGTCACATTCATTTCTGTCACGGCCACTTCGCCGGACATTTCTCGAATTTCACCATTTGGCTCATAGCCATCCCCTTCAACAGTCCACAGCTGATTCAATGTTGCGATTGCCTTAACTGTCATTTCATTCTTTGTTAGCGTACCTGTTTTATCCGAACAAATAATTGTTGTTCTTCCTAGAGTTTCTAAAGCAGAAAGTTTTCGAACTAGTGCTTTATTTTTAGACATTCGAGATATACCAGCACTTAAGGCAATCGTAATCATAATTGGGAGACCTTCTGGTATTGCAGATGCTGCTAATGTAATAGAAGTGGCTATCATTTGCGTAATTGGTAACCCGCGAATGATTCCCGCCAAAAGAACAAGTCCACCAGCTGCTACAGCTCCTTTAATAAACATCTTACTAATAGAAGTAACTTTCTTCTGTAAAGGTGTCACTTCTACTTCCTCACCTTGTACTAAAGAGACCATCGCTCCCATTTCGGTATCCATTCCGGTCGCAGCTACAACTCCAATTGCTTTTCCACGTGTAACGGCGGTCCCCATAAACAACATATTTTTCCGCTCAGCTAATGAAGCCTTTAGATCCAAAATGCAATCGACTTTTTCAATTGGTAGAGATTCTCCTGTTAATGTGGCTTCATTCACTTCTAGGTTCCATGAATGAATAATTCGAAGATCTGCTGGTATACGATCACCAGCTTCTACACAAACGATATCCCCTGGGACAAGTTCTTTGCTAGAGATATCAAATGTATTCTGATTTCTAATAACTTTACAATTTGGTGGTCGGAATTCATTAAGTGCCTCTACAACTTTCTCAGCTTTACGTTCCTGCATAGTTCCAATTACAGCATTGCAGAGAAGAACTGTTCCCATTGCTAATCCGTCAAACCATCCACCTGTAAACATCGATAACCCTGCCGCACCAAGCAAAATAAGTGATGTAAATTCTTTAAATTGTTTCAAGAAGGAAACAATCCATGAAGTAGATTGTTTAGATTGAATTTGGTTCATTCCAAATTTCTTCCGTAAGTTCATCACTTGATTATCGCTAAGACCTTGTTCCTTGTTCACATGAAACATGCTCATCATTTTTTCTGTAGTCATGGAATGCCATGCTGCTTTATCGTAACCTATAGCTTGATCACATCTATTTTCCTTTACATGTTTCAAAAAAAAGTCCATCTTTTGTAAAACAATTTTTTCACTTATTCGTTTTGCCCTAGATAAGAACAATAGCGACATAGCATTCGTCATTAAGGCAATGATAGGAGCGGTAAAAATAGAAAACATCGCAAATAAACTTCCGACATAGTTCCAAATTTTAGTGATTCCAAAATGTTGATTTACCATTTTATTTATTTTTTGCGCATACTCAATTGATTGAAGACTATTCCTTAATTTATTAACAGAAAGTTCAGGTATTTCAAGTCGTGAAATACTCTCCCGCTTGTTCTCTCCTCCTACATATATAAGATCTTCTCCTATTGATCTAATGGCTGTTACACGCTTTACTATTTGCTCTTCAGTGTTTTGCAACCAACTCGTATCAATCCCATGTCTCTTAAGAAAGGTATGACTAATATTTAAACTATTATTTAAAATACCGACTTTCCATTCCTGATGAGATAACCAATCTGATACCTTCTTTAACTCTGGTACAATTTCTACTTTTGAGCCAAGAATAAATCCAATACACTTTTTATTTTTACTTACAAATAAAACATTGTATCCTTTGTTCTCTACTCTTTTTGCTTCAAGATAATACCTATTACATTCCTCACTATGTTTTTCTACAAAGCGTTTACTACCAACACATATTTCTATTCCTTGTATAGTGCCCCTCATTCCATGGCTATTACTTTCAACAGAAAATGCGGTACGTAAAGTTTTTCCCGTTTGCACTACTTTTTCAATAACTTCATCCTTTAAATGATGGTTACTTTTCTTCATAAGTGGTGCAACCACACTCCAAATCTGACTTTCCTCTGTATCATGGCTAATACACTGTACCGCTTCTAATTTTTCTCTAAATAAATTTGATGTGTCATCAAAAAGAATTGTTTTTGTACGTGATAATTGAGGCAAAGATCCATTGTGCGGAATTGTATATTTTTTATCTCGTGACACAAGCTCCGCCTGATTCCAAGCATACTCTGTCGCTGTAATAGCGGGCCGAGGATTCGCTCCCAAAAGAACCGACATGCCTTGCAAGGGATTTCTCGTTAAAGCTAATGTCGCAGCCCCTAAAATCATTCCTCGTTTTGATTGTTTATGACTATATAATTGAATTTCAGAAGATAATTGAGGGCCATTCTGACTATCAATATTTGCTTGATTTCGCTTCCAATTTACAAAGTGTAATAAACTAAGTCCCGCAAGCACAACAAGATTTTCCCTAGCAAAGGCTAATGCAAACGTACTCATTCCTAAAATAAGGTCTGAATTCATTTTCTTATTTATAGACATTTGTTTTAAACCACGTTTTAAAAATGGATATCCTGTACATACAGAGACCAACCCAGATAAATAAAAAAGCCCTGTATTTTTAGCTAAAGTAGACCTTCCCATTAACATTTGCTTCACACCTAAAACACCAAGACCTAAAAGTGAAAAAGCTAACGGCAGGGGGATTGATTCTTTTTCAAATGATCGATCCACTTTTTTTGGTATTACGAGGAATGAACTTATGGGTTTATCATCTATAATGTTGTCTTCTTCACTTTTTTCATTATTTACATCTTTTAAAAAATCACTTTCAATAGATTGAATGATTTGATAGATATCATGAGATGATACGATATTAACGTTATAGCAAATAAGAACTCTTCCTGTTTCTATAGAAGCATGAATCTTCTCAATTCCCTTTACCTCTTGAAATTTACACATAAATAAAGACTTCATTTCATTGTTATGCTTTAGACCATATAATTCAATCCGAACTCTTCCTGGAAAAGCTCGAATAAATCTATTTTTCAATGAAATTATGGACATTGAGATTCTCCTTATAATTAATTTGAATAATTCTGTTATGATTTACTTTATGCATGATTCAAAGCATTATTTTTATTGAATGATGCCCACTTTTCTTGCAAACTTGAAACAGTTTCTTCTATTTTTTCAGCTATCCCTAGAAATACAATAGTAGTTCGAACAGCCGCTCTACGTATCGCTGTTTTTACTTTAGATTCCTGTGGATGATTTAAATCACTATCATTAACTCCATCTTCCATACAATCAACATTTTCATTTGGCTCATAAAAAATAGTTTCCGTTTCTTGTATTACTTCAGAATCGGTGCTATCAATTTTTCCTGCTATACGTAAAACTGCTGAAGTTGTTTTAACAGCTGCTTTACGTATAGCTTTTCTTGCTTTAGAAGATACAATAAGTACTGTGCTACAGGCTACTCCAAGAGGTGATGTTATAAAACTGAACATACTAACAGCTCCCTTCAATGTGAATATGTTGAGAAATCACAGTTGAATGTATTCTCTTCTCTCGTTAAACGGTGTATGCCCTAATATGCAAAATGGGGTTATACTGAGAAGAAACTACACTTTTGCACGCAGGAAATTTTTTAGCTGAAACAATTAAAGACATATTATGTAAATTATGTAAAAAATATGTTAATTATCCGTTGTGTTTTTGGTAAATTATTGAATAACTGTTGCGTTTTCATTGAATATTTGTTGCGTTTTTTTGTAAATATTGCACAAAAACAAACACCTTTATTAAAGGAATTTAATATCCTATAAAAAATCTATAAGGAGGTTTTTTTATGCAGTTACGAAACTGGAAATACATTATCATTTATCATTTTATTTATAATTTTCAAACTTTTTTATTAAATATAACGGTTGCACTTTTAGGTGAATTATTTCTTTTCTGTGTTCTAAATGTTTTCCCAAAGAAACTTCATAAATTCATTCGTTCAACGATTTTGAATAGTAATATGGGCTTATTACTCACTTAATATTCACATTTTTATTTAAATGATATGAATATGCAACATAACAAAATATTATTATATAGCAATCTATCACATTGATTAATCTGCTACATTTTTTATTAAAAATATAGCTTATTATTCCATCTCTGTACATAAATACACCTCTAACAGACACTGTAAGCTTGAGAAATAACCTTCCTTCACTATTTAGACATTTTTCAACTCAAATTCAAAATAAAAATCGTCTACATATACAACAACATGAATGGTAAACATTAAATATCTGGAGCTAATGTATATATACATCAATTAAAAAACT
>NZ_JBALQK010000348.1:7188-8792 GCF_036965845.1 Bacillus sp. JJ1127
TGCATAGCAGGGATCTAGAAATGGATCTATATAGTCAGTCCTATTGACCCCTGACTACGTATTCATGTATAGACTTAGGGACTTTTAGAATTTTTAAATGCAGTATAACTCTGCTCCAAAGCTAAATATGTGCATCGTACCAGAAATTTAACAAGAAGAGTGATCCTTCTTAAGACTCTTTATCAAACCGTAGCAGCCAGATAACTACGTGTTAATCCTAAGAAGAACAATACATCCTAAGGGTAAGAAAAGCGCTAAGCTTATAACTCTCGAAAACTTAGTATATAATTCAAACACATTGACAATATATACACATTTTGTTAGCGATATGTCAATATACATGTATAGTTCTACAAGGGAATACTGTATTATTTTTTTATATTTTTCATACAATATTATGAGCCCAAGAAATACCATTCTAATTAAATAGAAAGGACAAAACAGTATGTTTGGAGAAAAACAAATTCGCAATTTTGGTTTAATGTTAAAAGAGTTATTAAAGGAACGGTCATTATCTATAAGGAAATTTAGTGAACTCACTAAAGTTGATACAGCTACAATTTCACGAATAATAAACGGAAAACGAAAAGCAACTCCAGAGCACTTACAACGATTTGCTGACTGTCTTGAAGTTCCTACGTCAGAGTTATTTGTAGCTGCTGGTTATCTTATGGATCAGAAACAGTCAAATATTCAGACATCGATTGAAAGTATTCAAGATTTTCTCGATTCCTCTAATTTCTATACTAAGAAGTTTAGTGCAGAAAGTGTTGAGCAAGAATTAGCTAGATATGAACAATTTTCACAAACAGAAGAAGGAAAAGAGATCATACTTCAAAAATTTGAAGATAAACTTCAAAAAACAGACAGTATAGGGCCGTTTATTAATCAATTGAAGGATATGTATAAGAAATTTCTCTCGAAGAAGACTACAACACGTGAACTTGCTTTAATTGGAAGTGCACTAATCTATTTTATTTTACCAGTGGATGTTATTCCAGATTATCTTTTTCCACTTGGATACATAGATGACGCTATGGCTGTCCAAATTGTTACAAATTTATTATCCATTAAAGTATGAAACTCATGTAAAACAAGAAGTTGATGTTTGAATTAACAAACGGACGCTGCAGCATGCTTAAAGATAATAGACTTTTGTATTGAACAAGACCACCAGCGCCTTTCATTAACATTTAAACCTAGAGAAACATTCTTCTTCACTGCTCTTACATATTTTTTCACCTCAAAACAAATATCTTCTTCGTATACAACAACGTGATTCATTAACGTTTAAACCCCAAACAAAAAAGAGCGGTTTCATAACCGCTTTTTTTAATCTTAAACTACCTCATATATACTCCTTCATTAATTGGGTATCTCATTTGAACATATTTTTTGCAAGTTCACTTATAGATTCCCTTTCGTTTCAGAATAATTTATTTCCCTATTTTTCTATAAATATCACTTCACATTACTACAACTAGACTCATACCCTAATTTGTATACCTATTTTAAAGCAGAAAGGCAGGAAGAACGAATGACCTCCTATATAGATTACACCTCTCCCTCCATCCGATTCACTCATGATTTAAGCACAAGTAATT
>NZ_JBALQK010000349.1:0-1121 GCF_036965845.1 Bacillus sp. JJ1127
CTGATCGCACTTGGTATTATGGAGTTTTTGGCGTAGGCGGCACGTTGTACGCTATCGATATGTTTATAGCGCATATTTTATAAAATGGAGGAATCGAAAATGGGAGCGTTATTAGAAATCGAACAAAAGGTACAGGTATATTATCGTAAGACAATCGTAGGTTGGTACAACGTTTATATCTCGGAGACGGAAAGATCCGTAAATATTTCACCGCAACAATTTAAAGAGTTATTTCCGCATGTAAATCCGAATACTCAATATGGTTGCGACGAGCTAAGATATGCGGAATTTGAAGAGTTATTTTGGAAGTAGTTAATAAGCGAATTCATTCCGTCTATTGAAGCGTGACGGCAAACATGCGGAGGACGGCGTTCAGATAAATCAGTAGAGTAGCAGGTGGCGCTGGCTTAAGGGTTTAACTAACGAGGTGGTCGTAGGTTGGTACGTCGAGGGCAAGGGCGTATCAGTTGCGATCTTAAATGCGAAGGTGTGGTGACGTGGAGTGCATATTTGGTAGGTATGTATTGTGCGAGATTACATTAGTCCGACCAAGTGGATTATATCGGAGGGGAATACGATGCAAATTAAACCTGGTGAAGTCTTTGTTACGAATTGTAAGTATGAATATGACGACGGCGAATATGAAACGGAATCTATAAAAGGACTAGCATTAGACGAAACTTACTTCGTTACGGCAGACGAAGAAGGCTTCTATATATATGAAACGAAATGTTTAATTGAATCCGAAGAATTAGGGGATTGCGTGGTACAATTAGGCGTTTTAGGAGGGAATCGAATAGAGTTGGCAGCTCTACCAAATATGAACGTGATGGATTTCCTATTTAAACTAATAGAAAAATAGATGTGACCATGTAAGGCGGTACTGGCGGCAAACAGTATCGCCTTTTTTATTTTTTTTTCGAAACCTGTCGTTTTCAGTATGCGAGCGGCACTATTTAAAGTAGAGAGATAATTTTTTCTGAAAAGTGTCCGATTTAGGGTGTGAGCGGCATTATTTAAGTGAGAAGAAAAATTTTTAGGAAGAGGATGTCGTTTTTGTTGCCTTAGCGGATCTATATAAGTGAAAAGAAAATTTTTATGGAAACATGTCGTTTTTTAAA